>CAJAHC010000321.1 GCA_903939355.1 uncultured Methylococcaceae bacterium
ACCAATACGACGCATCTGCCTAGCCTCGAAATATGCTCTGAATTTAATCGTAGCTATAGAGGTTATTTTTTTATTAAGAATATCCAAATTATTTAAAGAAATAAACATCCCTAAACTGGAAATAACTATTACGACTAGAAAACTCAATAATAATTTTGTTTTGATTGGCAAATTATCTAAAAGCCTCATTTTTTACCTCTAATGTTGTGAAATATCATTTCTTAAAAACCTTGATCAAAGTTACCTCTAACTAAGAGGTATCTATGTAACTTCGACATCTACTTTTCAATTAATCGAACAGCCATCACATCGCACTTGGCATGATGTAACACACTGTTTGCGGTCGACCCCAGTAATAAGGCCAAACCATGACGCCCATGTGAGCCCACAATAATGAGATCAACTTGCTCTTGGTCAGCAATATTAATAATTTCCTGCGTTGGAATACCCCAAACCATCCATCTATTAACCACATCAATAGCTAATTGATCGCCCAACTCCATAAACTTGATCTTTTCCGCTTCCAGTAACTCGTCTGGTGCTATTTGATCGAGTGCTATCACAGTGCCGTAGCTTGTATCAGGCATAGGGATATTGTCTAAAACATGAATGACACTTAATTTAGCCTGATATTTATTAGCCAATACTCTGGCTTTTTCTGCAACGTAAACACCATGTTTTGTATAATCCACGGCCAGTAAAACATGTTGATAATCGCTCATTAACTTCCACCTTATATTGTTCACTAATTAGCTTTTGCAACAATAAAAGCTCTTTTTACGCAAACAATACCATAAAGAGCTTAGATAAAGAATAACCTGCTCAGTGTGATAAAATATAAATCCAAACACTGAAAAACCAGTAGTGTGGTAATTTTAAGATCAGCTATTTTTAAAATCGTCCATTCTTCAACTTGATTTTTTCGCTCAACTACTTTTTACGCGCCACATGCAACCAGCATTTATTCATTTAAGACTTCATACCGAATATTCTCTGGTAGATGGTATCGTTAAAATAAAACCCCTTGTTAAACGCTTGGCTGAATTAAATATGCCGGCAATTGCAGTTACTGATCACACCAATCTATTCTCGCTGGTCAAATTCTATAAGGCTGCATTGGGACAGGGTATCAAACCCATCGTGGGTTCTGATGTTTTGATTTTTAATCCTGATGACCCTACCTCACCTTATCGACTAACTTTACTGGTTAATAATCATACCGGCTACATCACGCTCACTGAATTAATTTCAAAAGCCTATCAAGAGGGACAGCATCAGGGAATACCTATGCTGAGGCAAGAATGGATAGAAGCAAACCACGGTGGATTGATTGCTTTATCAGGCGCAATGAGTGGTGAAATTGGCAAAGCCCTATTGGCTGATAAACATGATGAAGCTATTCGCTTGGCCAAACATTGGGGCACTTTATTTGAACAATGTTTTTATCTTGAAATACAACGTGTCGGCAAACCCGACGAAGAAATCTATATAGCCGCTTTAATTGAACTAGCTCTGGCAACTGATTTACCTGTCGTAGCTACCAATGATGTCCGTTTTATTCATCAAAACGATTTTGCTGCACATGAAATTAGGGTCTGTATTAATCAAGGACGTGTATTAGATGATGTCCGCAGACCGAAAGATTACACGGATCAACAGTACTTACGTAGCACCGAAGAGATGCAAGCCTTATTCGCCGATATCCCAGAAGCATTGGCAAACTCAGTAGAAATTGCTAAACGTTGCAATTTAAAGCTCACTTTGGGTGAAAATTTTCTACCAGACTTTCCCGTACCTGACGGTATGAATCTGGGAGAGTTTATGGCTGAAGAGGCTTTAAAAGGTCTTGAAGAACGCTTGACGCATTATCCAGCAATTGGCAAAGGCACTGATCAGGAAAACCGCCAGATTTACTATGAGCGACTCAATTTTGAATTAAAAATGATTACTCAAATGGGGTTCCCTGGTTACTTTATGATTGTTGCTGATTTTATTCAGTGGGCAAAAAACAATCTTATTCCAGTGGGGCCTGGACGTGGCTCTGGTGCCGGTTCTTTGGTTGCTTACGCGCTAAAGATTACTGATTTGGATCCGATTGAATTTGATCTACTTTTTGAACGATTTTTAAATCCAGAACGTGTTTCAATGCCTGATTTTGACGTTGATTTCTGTATGGATCGACGCGACGAGGTCATTGATTATGTTTCCCGCCATTATGGTAGGGATCATGTTGCACAGATCATTACTTATGGGTCGATGGCTGCAAAAGCCGTTATTCGAGATGTCGGCAGGGTATTAGCTTTTCCTTACGGTTTTGTCGATCGCTTAGCCAAACTAATCCCTTTCGAAATTGGCATGACACTAACCAAGGCCTTGTCGGACAGTCCTGATCTAAAAAAACTTTATGATACTGAAGAAGACGTCAAGGCTTTGATTGACATGGCATTGTCACTGGAAGGTACTGTTAGAAATGCGGGGAAACATGCGGGTGGTGTAGTCATATCACCAACAAAATTGACCGATTTTACACCGCTCTATTGCGAACAAGGTGGCGGCAATCTGGTAACACAATTTGATAAAGATGACGTGGAAGCGGTCGGATTGGTTAAATTTGACTTTTTGGGCCTGCGCACACTGACCATTATTGATTGGGCATTACAGGATATTAATGCCAAACATCAGCAATTAGGAACGATGCCCGTTGATATAACAACCATCCCTAGAGACAATATAGAAACCTATAAATTATTAACCAATGCCCAAACTACCGCCGTGTTTCAATTAGAATCACGCGGCATGAAAGAACTAATTAAGAAGCTCAAACCTGATTGTTTTGACGATATTATTGCGCTGGTAGCGCTATTTCGCCCTGGCCCTTTAGAATCAGGCATGGTCGATGACTACATTAATGTTAAGCATGGCGCAAAAGCAGAATATGCACATCCGTTGCTAGTACCCATTCTTAAGCCCACCAATGGTGTTATTTTATATCAAGAACAAGTGATGCAAATTGCCCGAGAATTGGCGCTTTATACTTTGGGTGGCGCAGATATGCTTAGACGCGCTATGGGCAAAAAGAAAGCCGAAGAAATGGCCAAAGAGCGTGAAAAATTTACCGCCGGTGCAGTTGCTAATCAAATAGATGAACGAATAGCAACCTATGTTTTTGATCTAATGGAGAAATTTGCAGGCTATGGTTTTAATAAATCACATTCTGCGGCTTATGCATTGGTTGCTTACCAAACCGCTTGGCTTAAAACGCATTACCCCGCCGCTTTTATGGCGGCAGTTTTATCTTCAGATATGGATAACACTGAAAAAGTAGTTGTACTCATTGAAGAGTGCAGGCAAATGAATCTAATCATTATGCCACCAACTATCAATACATCTAACCATCGCTTTACCGTTAATGCTGACAACCATATTCTTTACGGATTAGGTGCCATTAAAGGTGTTGGGCAAGCAGCAATTGAGGATATGCTTAAAGAACGTGCTGATAAAGGTAATTTTACTGGCCTATATGACTTGTGCAAGCGCGTTGATCTACGAAAATTTAACCGCCGAGTACTCGATGCCTTAATCCGCGCAGGTGCTTTCGATGAGTTTGACTCCAATCGAGCCAGCCACTTAGCCGAATTACCTACCGCTTTACGAGTTGCCGAACAGCATGGAAAAATGGCACAAACAGGACAAAATGACTTATTTTCTCTACCCAACCACTGCTCAGAAAATGCAGCTAAAGACATTGAATCCGATGCCTATTCCACTAATGTTCGGCCTTGGTCAGACAATGAACGCTTGGCATCGGAAAAATTAACTTTAGGACTATTTTTAACCGGTCACCCTATTGATCAATATGAAGCTGAATTAAAACACTTTACTCATGGAAAAATAGCCTCTTTGCAAATATCTCGAGGAAAAATGGAAGCTCGGGTTGCAGGACTGGTTGTTGAAGTTCGTACTCGTCAAACCAAGAATGGGAAAACCATGGGATTTGCTACCTTGGATGATAAATCTGGACGACTTGAATTAGCTGCTTTTGGAGAGACTTATAACAAATATCGAGACATATTTTCTCGTGACAATCTTTTAATTGCCCAAGGTTCTTTAGCTATAGATAACTTTTCTGGCGCCTTGCGATTAACTGTTGAGAATCTATACGATATCAATCAGGCAAGAGAAAGTTTTTCAAGAGGAATCCAACTAAACTGGGACCAATCAGAAGATAAACCAACGTCAATTAATTTAATTGACCAATTAAGCGACATTCTACGCCCATTTAGGGGGGGTAACTGTCCCATCATTATAAATTACACTATAAAACAGGCACAAACTGTTATTCAACTAGGCGATGATTGGCGGATACATCCGACAGATGATCTTATTTCTCAATTAACATCTTTATTCGGATCAGCCGGCGTAGAAATCAAGTATAAATAATTGTTGAAAGCTCAATCGGGTAATTCTTAGCAATTACTCTCTGAGCCTTCAACAATCAACCAAAAACTTTATTCGCTTGTTTCTTGAATGGCTTTAACTGTCGGCAACGGTTCAGAGATTGTTTGTTTTGGCTCTGAGGTAACCGTAGCACTAGACTCTGATCTCTCAACTCTTCCTGCAAAATCTCTATCATAAGACTGAGCTTGTGGCGCTCGGTTTTCTCCTGTTATAGGAGTAACTATAGCTTCGCCACTATCACTCGTATTTGCATTACCTTCAAACTCTATTTTTTTATAGTTAGGATTACGAGGCCGTCTACGATTTGGACCTCTTCTAGCAGATGATTTCCTTTCTGAAGACACCTGATCACCAGTCGCTACTGTAACTTCAATCGGCAATGATGGAACATCTACTTCCGGCGCCCCTTTGTTAATCATTGCTTCAGTGTTAATTACAACTTCATTTTTAACAATCTCAACACTTTCTTCTGTATTGCTAACAGGAGCAAGATTTCGTCTTACGTTACGGCCGGCACCCCTAATATTCCGATTACGGTTAGGGTTAGTTTCCTTGTTTTCTATAACCTCACTAACTTCTTTAACTTCTTTATTTAGCTCTGATTCTGGCTTTGGAGCACGGTCTTGGTGCCCACGAGCAGGTCGTTGCTCCTGATTTCTTTGACCTTGATTTCTTCCACGCTTATTATTTCGTCCTCTGCTCGGTCGGTTTTCGTCAGGAGGTCTAAC
>CAJAHC010000322.1 GCA_903939355.1 uncultured Methylococcaceae bacterium
CCCAGTAGAGCCTTCTTGTTGCTGTTGCAAAAATATTGCTCAAAAGACGTCGTCAACAAAGCCAGTAAATTGACTCAAAAATGCATATACCATCGAGCGGATATAGATGTGGACGTGTTATACAACAGTCCAAAACTCTACGCTTGGGTGAAAGGCTTCATAAAATCGATTAACGCCCATAGTGCCGAGTTTGATCCTTTGTTATTGGATTGTTTATTTGCTTAAGAATTTATCTATATCCTTATAAGATAACGTTTTACCGAGTTTTGGAGATATTAAAAATGAACTTGTTTAACACTCACCAGACACCGCTTGAAAACAGCTACTGGATTATTCCTGATAAATTACTTGCAGGCGAATACCCTAGAACTAAAGATGTTAGTACTTCAAGGTTTAGACTGGAAACGATGGTCCGTGCTGGAATCACTCGATTCATTGATCTAACAACTCACAACGATAATTTAGCCGACTATGAAGAACTACTCAGAGATGTTTCGGGTGGGCGAGCAAAAAGATTAAATTTTCCGATACCCGATGTATCAATTCCTAATAACCCCAATCAAATGCTAGCCGTTTTAGATGCTATCGACATCTCACTATGCGAAGGGCATGGTGTGTACATTCATTGTTGGGGTGGTGTCGGAAGAACAGGTACAGTTGTTGGGTGTTGGTTGAAGCGACATCTTGATGGAAAAATTTGCCAAGCCTATCCAACTGTCAGCAAAACACTTGATGATCTTTGGAAAGAATGCCCAAAATCCCTTAAAAAACCCCGGTCACCTGAAACAAAAGAACAACAAGCTTACATTGACAATTGGCAAGAACCTAATCAAGACTCATTGCCACAAGACCATAGGTTTTGGAATTATTTACCCATAACTCAAAGGCAAGATGCTGATAATAGTTTTATTGAAGCAAATAATATCATTGCAACAGCCTCTCGGGATGGTCAATGGGAGCTTCTTTTTAGACAACTGGAAGAATTTCCTGAGTTAATTAATTACCCTCGCATTTTAGGTACCGCGCTTTATACACCATTACATCAAGCCGCAAGGAATGGAGCATCTGTAAAAATAGTAGAATTATTACTCAGTCTAGGTGCTTTTAAAACGCTGAAAAATGCAAAAGGTGAAACACCTCAAGATACAGCTCGAAGATCGAAGCATAAACATCTGCTTTCTATTTTAGAACCGCGTCCTCTTCATACAGTTAGCACTAATGACCTGTTTAGTTTAACCCAGCATTTTCAAGCACTGGTCAATGAACGCTTGCAAGACTTTGAAAGAACACCTGAGTTGAGATTACCTATTCTTGACCCACTCACAGAATTAAATGTCCCCCTATTGAGATGTGCAATTCCTAGCGTGAACGGAGGTTTTAACTTAAAACTCACGCGTTCGGGTCACAATCCACAAATAGTTATGAACAGCTGGTTTCATGGTATTGAAGGTTCTGGCCAAAAACATCTGATCATGCCACAAGGTTATGTACAACTAGAAAATAGAACTGTATAAACACTGTTAAACCATGCCTAATGATAAGTTCATGTTGCCATATCGTATCCTGATTCACCCGGAAGCATACCAAAAGGCTGATACCTATCGCTTGGAATTAATTTCCAAAGGACTTTCGACAGCTGGGCTTTATTTACAGCGAGCATTACAAGGCTTAGAAATAGAAAAACTTAATACCGAGGCATTTATAGAACACTTATTTGCAACCAAGCCAACGCTAATATTTGCAGAAAGTGCTGTTTACGGTAATGGTAAAGATTGGAATCAAAGTGAATTATCAATACTGGGCGATATAGGTGTAGCAACTTTAGTAGAAGTTTACGATGATGGTAAACATCACCAACCTACATTACATGAGTCACCTTTTACTGCGATCCTGTTATTTATACCGGGTGCTTTATTGCGAAACGGCAAGGGTAATACACCGGTAGATTGGGACGAAGTAACACTTAATAATCACATTAATCCACCCACCTATCTGACTTTATATGAACGTCGATTACTGCCATTGCTAATTTATGCAAATGAGCAAGCCAAGCTAGCCGAGAAATCGGCTTTTATTACACTTCCGGGTTTAGGTTGTGGACAGTTTGCCGGGCCTTTTGAAAAGCAATTGGGGGCGCGATTAAAAGACGCTTTAGTCGCAATATTAACTAAACATGCCAGACAGCTTCCTTACCTAAAAGCAGTGTATTTTGACCCCTACAATGAATGCGAAAATGAACGCATTGAATTTGGCTCCGTTTCATTGTTAGTCAGACCACTCATAAAAGGCAATCAAAATAAATCACAATTGTGTCCACCAACTGCTTATGCTGAAGAGGGAGATGATTACTCTAACTGCCTGCTATTTAGCATTGTCGCATGGGATCATGTTTCTTGGCCCGGTAATGATTTTTACGCAGGATCACGAAGCACAGATGATGGTGTAAAAGCCGCAGCAACAAACTCTATGATGGCCATGACAGGCATTAAAGGAAAATATAACACAGTGACACATAGCTATGAACCACCACCAAACTATAAAACTTGGACTGAGGTTGTTAAGCAAAACAACCTTAAAATCAAAGTAACTCAGAATTTGAGTGTGCTTCCATCAGCCATAGATGAGACTAGCTAGTTAATTCAAATATTATGATATTAAATACCCTATTCTGTTAATCAGCATCCGTTTCGTTTCAATTCATCATTAATATTTCCACTTTACCTTTCATAAGATCTAATAAATAACAATAGCTTAAGAAGTCTTTCTGGTAATATATGAACGCTGTTTTCAGGGAAAATTGGCAAATATTCAGCGCTGATTAACGGACAGACGCTCTTTCCTTAAACAGCCCTTACTTCATTCAAAAGGTCGGGATGACGATCAAGTATTTTAAGCAATTTCACCAGTGCCAAAGGCGGCTTGGTCTTGCCATTTTCGTAGCGTGAAAAAGCATTGACTCCTCCGCCAAACAACTCTGCCGCTTCTCGCTGATCAAGCGCGAGTTTTTTGCGAACGCTGGCAATAAATCCAGGGTCAACAATAGACGCATTCACTTGTTTGTTGAAATCCAGCATAAAATCCATTGCACGCCGTGACTCAACAACATTCAAAATAGATTCATCACAAGCCGGACAAAACTCGCCGGTTACCGCAGGGATAAGGGTTGATTCGCCTTTGTAGGTATACGGTATATCTCTGGTATCATGCAGTAATTCCGCCGCCGCACAAGAGGGACATTTCATATTTATAGCTCCTTGAAGGACACGATGAGTACTTCATCAATAACAGTGAGTTTCAGCTAAATTTCACCCATCGGTGTTGTAGGTCGATACACATCCTGCCACATTCGGTGATCAGTATAGGTAGTCATGCTCTTATAGAAATCAGTCGTAGTAAGTGTCTTCACTACTGCAATCATGCTTTCGAAGTTCATTCCCAAGGTCGCACCGCCTTCACGAGCCGCTTTCGTTGTTCTGACATTCCCCTCGTCGATCATAGCTTTGACGACTGACAACTTGCAATGTGTGTTTGTTTTTCTATATTTTAATATTAACCTAATAGGTTATATTTAACAAGAAATATAAAAAATAACAATAGGATAAAAACTCATACTGGTAAATCTCAACGCTGTTTATTCAAAGATATTGGAAAGAAATAAATGCTGAATAAGAACTACGCAGATTTTATTAGCATTAAAAAGAGCTTAGAGGACTTGTTTTAAGTGAAGCACCAACAGAAAAAGCGGTTACTTCCTTAAAGCAAAGCAATGAGTTGAAATAATACAAATCTTAATAACGTTTGCTTTTAATTTGCGAAAACCATTCAGATTTTCTTTTTATGTGAGTAGCCATAATCAAAATTATGGGCTGAGATAGATATGAAGCACATTTATCATTGCATCAGAATTGCATCAAATAGTCATTTGTCACCAGCAGATTCTGAGATTTACGCCAAAAAAGTGACCTAACTTATTGATTTTATTGGGGTGAACGACGGGGCTCGAACCCGCGACAACCGGAATCACAATTCAGTAAGACATTCCCATTTATCAACAACTTAAGCTCGCTGTTTGTCACCATAATGCCAAAA
>CAJAHC010000323.1 GCA_903939355.1 uncultured Methylococcaceae bacterium
GCTAGGCAGTTGCAAGAAGATAATTTTGTGGAGTCTTTGCGATCATTTCTTGTTGCTCATCCGAAGGTGAATCTGGGTGATCTGGAGCTGGAAGTTCTTGAAACCAGTGCCATGAAGGATTTAAACAAGGTATCTGAGTTAATCACAGCCTGCAATGAGATGGGTGTTCATTTTTCATTGGATGATTTTGGTACGGGTTATTCATCACTGACTTACTTAAAACATTTGCCGGTCAGTCAGATTAAAATTGATCAGAGTTTTGTCCGGGATATGCTTAATGATACAGATGATTTGGCTATTGTTGAGGGCGTGTTGGCTTTAGCGGCAGCTTTTAGTCTTCAGGTTATAGCAGAAGGGATGGAGAGTTCGCAACAAGGAGAAATGCTATTGCAAATCGGCTGTGATCTGGCACAAGGTTATGCCATAGCTAGGCCTATGCCGGCTACTGAACTTGAGAAATGGCTTTCTGTCTGGAAGCCTGATTCTAGTTGGCTTGATCGCCCTTCGTTTATGCGTGATGATTTACCGTTACTGTTCGCCAATGCAGAACATAAAGTCTGGATTAATATCATAGCTGACTATCTTCATTCCAGCGCCCATAAAGAACAGCCTAACCATATTAGTTGCCGTTTTAGCAAATGGCTAAATGCTCAAGATTCGGAAAAATGGCCATCCTTAAAGACGGTCATACCGTTACATAATAAGTTACATATTTTGGGTATCGAGGTCGTAACATTGCATGCAAAGGGTGATTCAAAAGAAGCACTTGAAAAGTATTCTGAATTGGAATTTTTACACGAAGCGTTAATTGAAGCTTTGATAAGACTGATACAAGAAAAATGGACTAACGCTAATCCTGGGATGGGAATGGTTAAGTCCTTAAATGGATAACTAGTTATTATCTATGTTCAAGGGCATAGGTAAGTTAACTATATTGTATTGTCATCAAAAATACACATGTGTCATGTGTTTATTTTTATCATCACAAAGGCTATAGTGATAGTCTATTAGATGATTCCTAATACGGCTGATAATTAAATTCTTTGCAAAATAATAGGTAAAAACAATGCCAAGTCATTTTATTGCACCTCAGAAACAAATGACAGGCATGTTCGGTCATCCTGTCGCTGAGAATCCAATTGATCAAATGTTTGATACAGTTTACGCTCACTATGGGCTTAACTGGCAATTCTGGAAAATGGATATACAGTCTTCACTTGAAATTCCTATTGCAATTGCTGGTGCCAAGGCAATGGGTTTTGCCGGATTTTGTATTACTGTTCCCTATAAAATAGACGTTATCAAAAATCTTGATGGGTTTGATGAAGACGTGAGGGTGATTGGAGCGGCTAATTATGTGACTTTTGAAGAAGGTCGTATGATTGGCCATAATAATGACGGTAAAGGTGTTGTAAAGGCGATTGAAAAAGTGACTTCAATTGCTGGCAAACGAGTTGTTATGCTGGGTGCCGGCGGTGCAGGACGAGCCATGGCTGTAGAAATTGCGCGTGCTGGGGCTACTCATTTAACAGTTATTACTAGGCGACAGTCTCAAGGGGTTGAGGTCGCTGAGCTTGTGCAACAGGCAACTGGTGTTCCTGCTGAATGGATATTATGGACAGGGAATATTGCTTTGCCTGAGGGAACACAAATTGTGCTTAATGCGACTCATCTTGGGGCATTACCGGAACTTGAAGCTGTTCCCGTTGATTGGAATACGATATCTGCTGACGTAACTGTGGTTGATGTTATTACCAATCCCAGAATCACTCCATTTCTTGCAACAGCAAGAGAGCGCGGTTGCTCAGTGGTAGACGGCGTGGATATGTTGGTACAGTTGGCAATGCAGATTTTTGAAGCTTGGACAGGCATTAGTCCGGACGAGGAGGTTTTTCAGAAGGCAGTGGAAAGAGCGCTGGCTGAGTAATTTTAATTAATTATCAAGCCTTGCACGATGTGTAAGGCTTTTTTTATGCCTGTAGATCCGTAAACAGGTTTGGTAGTGAAAGCAATTGCCAGAACCTAGTTGTGATGGGATACTTAAGAAAAATTTGTTGCCAAGACGTTACTTTTGCAAAGATAGTACTTCATTACCAATGTTTACTTTATATCTAGCTGCATCGCGGTAGTATTTGTTTCCGTCATACCGTATCATCTGCTTTGTCTCAAAAATGAGTTTTTAACTGCTGGAGCAATTAGATCATGACAGAACAATACAGCGGTGGCTATTCAACGCAAATCATCGACCAATTCAAACAACGTACCTTTTCCAAGCAAGGTGCTTTTTTGCAATCGTATTTAAGTGCCGGCTTAACTGTTCTGGATTGTGGTTGTGGCCCGGGTTCAATGACTTTGGATATTGCTGAATTAGTTAATCCTGGACAAGTATTTGGTATAGATAGCAGCCCAATTCAAGTTGAACAGGCTTTATTAATGCAAAAAGAGAGAGCCATTATCAATGCCAGTTTTACTTACGGCTCTGCCTATTCATTGCCTTATGCTGATGAGCAGTTTGATGTGGTTTTTGCTCATGCTGTACTTTATCATTTACAAAAACCGGAGCAGGCTTTAGCCGAGTTTTTTCGTGTTTTGAAGCCTGGCGGGCTGGTAGCGTTGCGTGATGCTTGTCACAGCGGCGATATGATGATGCCGTTAAACACCGAATTAACGGCTGTTTGGGATACCATAGAAAAAGTATTTAGCTATCAAGGCGGTAATATTTATTTTGGTTCTCAACATAAACAATTATTACTTAAACAAGGGTTCCAAAATATCAAAGTGAGTTGTAGTTATGACACTTTTGCCAGTGATGTTGAAAAAGACAGTATTCGCAGTTATTGGCATCAATTTTTAAACGCGGATCACCGTCAACTGATTCTTGCTGAGCAGTGGTTGACTGTAACAGAGCTAGAGCAGCAGTTTAAGGCGCTTGACCAATGGTGTGCTAATCCTGCCAGTTTTTTTGCCAGAGCTCGCTGTGAGGCAATTGCCAGTAAATGAAACGTGATTACACATCAGTTTTACAGCTTACGGATTTACATTTATTTGCTGATCCAACTGGTTTGTTTAATAACATTAATACCCGCGATAGTTTTGTTAAGGTCTTAAATCATATTCAACAGCATTATGAGAATCCCGATATTATTATAATTACCGGTGATCTGGTTCACGATGGTGCTGTTGAGGCTTATCAATATATTGCTGAGGCATTAAAAATATTCTCTGTACCCGTTTATTATGTGCTGGGTAACCATGATTATCCCGAAAATTCTTCTCAGGTTTATCCATCTGAATTTGTTACTACAGATAAACATTGTTTATTGAATCATTGGCAAATTATTCTGGTCGATTCAAATGATCAACCCATGCCGGATAGTTATGAAGGCGAGGTAAGTTATGCCGAATTACAACGAATAAAAGCATTAATGGCAAGCCATCCAGATAAATCGACAGTTATTGCGATGCATCATAATTTGCCTGCTCATAATGATCGAGGCATCGATTATGAAGTGCGTAATCATCAGCAAGTCATGCAGTGTTTTGAACAGTTGCCGAATATAAAATTGGTTGTGTCGGGTCATGTTCATCAGGAATTTGTCATTGTCCAGCAGGGTATTTGTTACTTATCAACACCTGCTACCGGTTATCAATCATTATCTAAATCTAAATGTATAACTAACGAAGCACCAGCCTATCGGTGGTTAAAACTATACAATAATGGCCGTTTTGAAACGGATGTGAGGCGTATAAATGTTTGGGCGTCATGACTACTTCCGTATTGGGAGTTCAAAAAAACGGAATCTTTAAAGACAGGTTATTATTGAATAGGTTTTAATTGTTTTAAAAGCCTTTTTTTGCGAATAATCTCCTCTGTTGCATCAGCCAATAAATCCCTATGCATCCTTTGAGAATCATTAAAAAAATAAGTACCAATATCTGCATCAACCAAGTGGGTTCCCAGCAATCGTAAAGCACTTTCTTCGTCAAAGATGTTTTCACCGTAAATAAGTCGAAAGCTATTGTCTCTATTGTCACCTTCTACTTCATTACGGCCTTCGTAGGGTTCACCCAAGATCACTGAAAAATACTGCATGGCAAGATTTCCCGTGCGAGGCATGTGCGAAGCGCCAACGACTACACGTAAGTGCTGCTTTTCTTCAGGCGTCATTTCTTTCAGCCATATATCGACCTGTTGTTGGATGGTATTAATTTGGTCTTCAGCAGCGTCGTAAATATTAGCAAGGGTATCTTGGCGTTGGCTAAGAGTAAATTGATGCAAGGCGGCCTTCGAGATTAATCTATTGATCAAGGCAGTTTCTATGATAGAGAGAGATCCATTAATAATTCTTAGTTGGCGGTCACGTTGTTCAGAACTAAAGTTACGCGAAGATATTGAAGCACTTACTTGTTCGATGAGTACCCGATAGTCACGTAATTTATCAAGTTGTACTTTATCTATCACAGAGTCAGTTCCAGTCACTAGCATTACGTATATTGCAAGTGGAATGTGAGCTACAGATTTAAGCTCAGTATAGCGATTGCTAAAAGCTTTTGACTCTGTGCGAGTACCATTTTTGAATAGCACGATTTTATCGCTTACTTGAACAATAATAGGATCATTTGTGCTTAGAAGTTGCTTTCTAAGGTCAGAATAGGTTTTGCGAAATGATAGATTTAGAGGGATGAATGGATCAGGCTGTTTATTTTGTTGTAAAACGATTAATGGCGGAGTAGGTTGGGTACTTTCTTCGGCATAAGGTTGGCCTAAATTTAAAAACACTATACCTGTAAAAATCAGGAGCAATATAGAGTTCAAGTTAATCTTATTAATACGATGAGTCATGGATAATATCTCTCTTGGTTTCAAGCATGAAGTGCAATTCACTTTATTACAGAAAATAGTTAGTTTGTACTTTACTTGATCTTCTTAAATCATCAAGGCCTTTGATACTTATAAATTGTCCTGGACATATACGCTATATAGTTGCCATAAACCCAGAGTGCTAACAGCGACTAGTCCGCCTCCTATCCAGCGTTTAAAAAGCAA
>CAJAHC010000324.1 GCA_903939355.1 uncultured Methylococcaceae bacterium
GTGATACGGGTAAAGAATTAACCAGCAATTATGTCATTTTTACACTGAACTCTGGAAAACCTTGGCCGGAAGGAATTGCACCAATGTCAAAGTGGCATGATTGGTTGGCTACCCGTAATCATCCAATTTATTTGATGGGTGATCAGGCTCATTTACCATTGTTAAATTCAGTTGCGCTTGAGTATGGTGTTGAAGTAAATAAGCTGGATTCTAAATATTCTGCAGTTTTACTACCCACTCCAGCAAGGAAATAATATGTGTGGAATTTGTGGGGTAGTCATTCCAAAAGGGATAGAAGATAGTAGTTCGATACTGCATCAAGTTAATCAGATGATTGATGCGCTGATGCACAGAGGCCCTGATGATACTGGCATTGACGGTGATCATTCAGCTGTCTTTGGGATGACTCGATTAGCTATTCGAGGATTAAGCGATGGCAAGCAACCCATCGTAGACCTTGATAGTGGCGTGATGATGGCCTGTAATGGTGAGATAGATAATCATCTTGAATTACGAGATTGGTTGCTCAGTCGTGGTCGAACTGTTGAGCAGAGCACTGATGTCGCAGTTATTCCAGGGCTATATTTAGAGTTAGGTGATTCATTTGTCGAAAAACTTAAAGGGGCATTTGCTATTGCCATCTGGGATCCCCGGGTTAAAAAATTATTACTGGTTCGTGATAGGGCCGGTGAGCGACCACTTTTTTTTTCAATCAATGACGGCGTTGTTTCTTTTGCATCATTAATAGCAGCGTTGGTAACACCGAGTTTAAAGACGTTTGATATTGGTGTCGATGCGGTCCACAATTATTTGCAATCAGGTTTTTTTGTCGCTCCGGAGACACCGTTTGCAAATATTCAAAAAGTATCGCCTGGCGAGATAGTAACGATTACTACGAATGCTGTTCATCGCACACATTATTGGCGCTGGAATGCGGTGCGAACCAACAAGCAGCAGGGGTCTTTGGATGCATTTGATGAAATTTTTAGGGCTTCAGTACGAAAACAAAGCGAAGTTGATGTTGATTTTGGCTTATTTTTAAGCGGTGGTTTGGATTCTTCATTAATTACAGCAGTTACTCGATCTATCCGCCCTGAAAAGAACTTGAAAGCATATAGCCTGCGCTTTACTGAAGCATCGTATGATGAAGGGCATTATGCCGAGCAAGTAGCAAATAAGCTGGGTGTTGATTTTGTGCCAGTCTGGGTGCGTCCTGAAGATTTCCCTTCTACTATTGCTAAATTGGTAAGGCAAGTTGGCGAACCGTTAGCCGATCCAGCTTGGGTGCCTAGCGCTCTTTTGGCCAGACGTGCCGCTCAAGATGTGCGTGTAGCACTGGTCGGGGAAGGAGCGGATGAGCTTTTTGGAGGTTATCCTACTTATTTTGGTGCAGGACTGGCGGGTTATTATGCGCAGCTACCTGATTCTATTAGGGTGCTTATTCGACGAGCAGTAGAAAGCTGGCCTGCAAGCGATAAAAAAGTGACGATTCCTTTTTTACTTAAACGTTTTATTCAAGGTGATGAGTTAGATTATCTTGGTCGGCATATATTATGGACATCGTGTATCTCACCGGAAATTTTAAATCGTCTCGGGGTAAAGCCATTAATAATTACTAGGCCAAGTAATATACCTGCAGAAATGTTGGATCGACTTCAGCAACATGATTTGGAAACTTCGCTGGCAGAAGGGCTATTAACTAAGGCGGATCGGGCCAGTATGCAATCTGCATTAGAGTTGCGAGCACCTTTTCTTGATCAAGAGGTCATGGAGTTTGCAGCTACTCTTCCAGAAAATGAACGTATATATCGTTTACAAACCAAGGTTTTTTTGAAGAAGTATGCTTTGCGTTACTTGCCTGCCGATATAGTTCACCGTAAAAAACGTGGACTTTCTGTGCCTTTGAGTAGTTGGTTGCGAGAGCCGCTTTATGATTGGGCAAAAGCAAAATTATCATCACAGTCATTAGCAAGTGTAGCTGTAAATCAATTTGTGGCGGTGGATTTACTGCAAGAGCATATGCAACGAAAAGCCGATCATGCACGTGCAATATGGACCTTGTGTGTCCTCTGTGAGTGGCTGGAGTGGGTTTCTGAAGCTACTGCTGAGACACCGAAAATTTTATAAATTAATAAAATCCCACCTTAAGATGAGGCTTTTCTGTTACGTCTTTGCGCTAGAATCCATTTCAATGACAGTGGCAATAAAAAGAAAGTAATCGCTGCAATAGCTAAATATTGTGCTAGATGAGTCATATCTGCTTGAATTGCTCCGGCGCCGACAAGTGTTGCTGTCACGCCAAGAGGCAGAAAACCCAATATCGTGCCGATCCAAAAGTCACAATGGCTAACAGAACTCATCCCCAACAAGATATCGTTATATAAACCGCTAATGGGTAATTGCCGCATGAACAGAACGGATCGCCATCCTCGTGTTTGTGTGGACTGGGATAAGGTGATAATTTTTGGAAATTTGTGTTGGACAAATTCACGACCGCTCCAGCGGGCAAAAACAAAAGTGCCATAAGCACCCAGTGCCGTTCCGAAGTGGCTTAAAATAAAACCCCAAGTAAAGCCAAATAATAACCCTGCCAAGGTACATAAAAGTAGTCGAGGCATACCAATTGCGGTAAGTAAGGCAGCAATCAATGTAAATATTGCAGGTGATGCATAGCCCGTTTCAGCAAGCCACAATTTAATTTGGTGGCTTTGATTGAGTACCTCTTTTAGTGGTACTGAGTAGATTAAGAAACTACAACCTATCACAATGATAAGAAGTAAAACCATGGCTATTTTTTTGGATAATTTGTTTCTTGATTCAGCCACTATTCACCTGAAAAATATATCGTGAGTCATCTTACATCGAGCAAGCTTATATTTAAGAGCCAGAGAAAAAGAGTTCCATATGAGAAAAATTAATTAGTGCAAATTAATTGTATTTTTGATTGAAAAGTAATGCAACAGTTGTAATGTTATAGGGGTATATTTTTTGTCGACTCTATCTTTATAGCGATTGTTTTAATAATTTATAAGAGTATACGGTTGTATGTTAACACAGTTAGGATTACTGTAAAAAGTAACGAAATCATTTATTTACTTTAGACAAGATCCGATATTTAAAGTATGGGTAAAGATTAGCAACTAAATAGTGGTTGAAAAGGAAGGCGATTGCCTTGTCTGCCTGAGGAATTTTCTTGCCAAGCGTAATGAAAACTGTTTTTGGAGAAAAGTCTTTTATTACAGCCTCAAACTCATGGCCAAAACCGTCAA
>CAJAHC010000325.1 GCA_903939355.1 uncultured Methylococcaceae bacterium
ATCAAATAATAAAGTGTACCCGTAGGTGTACCCATTTACATAAACTAAATTATATTTATTTTAAAATCAACTTGTTATGCTAATTGCCCATGCTCTGCGAATGAATAAGGTTCACCATCGCCAATAATGAAATGATCCAACACTCGTATATCGAATAAGGCTAGTGCTTGCTTAAGTTTCTCGGTTATTTGTTTGTCAGCTTGGCTGGGTAGTGTGATGCCTGATGGATGGTTATGGGCAAAAATGACGGCTGCTGCATTATAATGTAGTGCTTGTTTGACGACTTCTCGAGGATAAACACTTGCACCATCTATTGTTCCTTTAAACAATTCATCTAGCTGGATAACCCTGTGCTGGTTATCCAGAAATAAACAGGCAAATACTTCGTAACTATAGCCGCGCAATTGTGCGCTCAGATAGGCTTTAGTAATTTCTGGACTGGTTAATGCGTTCCCACGCTGGAGAATTTCTTTAAAATGACGTTTAGCCATTTCCAGTACTGCCTGAAGTTGAGCATATTTTGCACTCCCCAAGCCGTGCCCTGCACAAAAATGTTGTTGATCAGCATTTAGCAAGGCTTTTAAAGAGCCAAATTCCACAAGTAATTCGCGAGCCAATGCTACTGCTGACTTACCGGCAGTTCCTGTTCGTAAAAAAATGGCTAACAGCTCAGCATCAGTTAAGGCGGCTGAACCTTTGTGTAAAAGTTTTTCTCTAGGCCGATCTTCTATCGGCCAATCTTTAATGGCCACTAGACATATTTTATGTGAGTTAAAAAGCAAGCATAGAAGAATAAGTCATTCTTTGCCATAAAAGTGCTTATAATTAATCGCTAAAGTTGCAGGTCGGTTAAGCCAGGATGATCGTAAGGTCGTACACCCTTTGGCCAGTGGAATTTTCTATCATATTCATTAATCGACAAATCATTGATACTGGCATAGCGGCGCTGCATCAGTCCGTTAGGGTCGAACTCCCAATTCTCATTACCGTATGAACGGAACCATTCTAATTGGTCATTATGCCATTCGTAAGCAAAACGAACGGCAATTCGATTACTTTCAAAGCACCAAAGTTCTTTTATTAAGCGATATTCTTGTTCCTTGGACCATTTGTTAGTCAGAAATTTTATAATTTGCTCGTGCCCTCTATGAAACTCATTACGGTTCCGCCATTGGCTGTCTATGGTATATGCCAAGGCGACACTTTTTGGGTCTTGATTGTTCCAAGCATCTTCAGCCATGCGTACTTTTTGGATGGCGCTGTCAAGAGTAAATGGTGGATATGGAGGGCGACTATTATGAATAATGTTCATTGAGTGCTTTGTAATGGTGGTCTTTTTTTTATATTAAAAAAGCCATTAGTTTATTGGCTTAATAATCCTAATAGTTCATTGTTTTTCATAATTGGCTGCTCTAATAGGCTAGATATCCAAGCTTCTGCAGCAACTTGATTGGTTTCAAGTAGGGTATTTGGAGAAAAGCCAAAGACTAAAATTAATAATGCCGGTATGCATAGAATAGCCAATTCGCGTGGACGCAAATCTTGTATCTTATTAATGGCATTTTGTGTGATGGGTCCGAAAAAAGCTTTGCGAGTGAACGAGAGCATATAAGCAGCACTCAGTATTGCTCCAGCAAGCGCCGTGAAACCTAAGCTATGGTGAGCTGTTAATGCGCCAAATATCAACAATAATTCAGCAGGAAAACCACTAGTGCCGGGAAGTCCTATGCTGGCAAGTACAAAGAAAAAGTAAAAGGTGATTAAGCGTGGCATTACTTTAGCTAATCCGCTTAAGTGTCGAATCTCAGTACTGCCTAATCTATGCTGAATAAAGCCGGCAATTAGCATTAACGAGCTTGAAATTAGAGTAAAGTTAACCAGTTGAAAAATTGCCCCTTGAATGCCCTGTATAGTTAAGGATGAAATACCGATTATTATTAAGCCAACGTGGCTAATACTGGCATAAGCCAGTAAGCGCCGTAAATTGGTCTGTTGCAATGCAATTAATCCAGCGTAAATAAGGGTAATAGCACCTAAAATGCCCAAGGCCCAGCTATATTCAACAGCGGCAGATGGAGCTAAAGGTATGGCAAAGCGCAGGATGCCGTATATACCAAGCTTTAGACCCAGCAATAAGGATGTTAGTTGTGTTGGACCTTCCATGGCTACGCTAGGTAACCAGGTATGAAAAGGGAAAAAAGGTGCTTTTACAGAAAATCCTAGTAGGAATAGTGTGAAAACAATGGGTTGTAGATTGTCTGGTAGCTTTGTTTCTAATAATAAAGGTAAACTGAACGATAGGTTTTGAGAAAGAGTACCTCCCACATCATTAGCGTGATTAATAGCCAAAATAATTACAGCAAATAATAATGGCACCCCACCAGCAAGCATAAATAATATATATTTCATTGCGGCGGTTCGACGTTCAGGACCTATTCCCCAAAGACTGATCAAAAAGAAAATGGGTGGTAAAGTGAGCTCCCAAAATAAAAAGAATAGGATTGTATCCAATGCTAAAAAAACACCGATAGTGACGCCTTCCAATGCTAGTAATAATGCAAAATGGAAGCGTTGTTGGTGTTGCACAGAATTCCAGGAGGCAATAATTGCTATTACTGTCAGTAAAGCTGACATGGGTAAAAATAATACTGATATGCCGTCAATGCCTATTAAATACTCGATGTTCAAGTTTGGTATCCAAGCATAGTGTTCCACTAGTTGAAAGTGGTTTCCATCGGATGGATTAAATAAAAACAATGCGATAAGTGTCAAGACTAATTCAAGGCTGGCAATTATTAAGGTAATTTTTTTAGCCAGATTTATGTTGCAGGTTATTCCAGTTATTATTGCGCCCAATAAAGGCAATAAAATAGTAAAGCTAAGTAGCGGAAAACTGACGTTATTCATCTTAATTACCTTCAGTTGGGGAGGTAATTTTTTCGGTTTGTTGGGAGCTATGTATAGGATAATGCTGGCCTATATCGGAGGCTTCTTGATCTATGAAGTTTAGCCATGGTGTTGAATAAAAACCAGTAACAATCAGTAATGAACAGATCACTAAGGTAATAATACGTTCTTCTTTGACGGGATGGTGGATAGCGCCATCAGGCTGATGGGCTCGAATTGGAGTTGCTATAAACATTTGTTGAAACGCGCGTAGTAAGAAAGCTGCAGCAAGAACATTGCCTATTAATATTGAGATAGCGAGTAACCAACCGTCTTCTTCGATTACCCCTTCAATAAGTAAATGAGCTGCGTCATATCCTGGCGTTCCAGGCATTACTATAGTTGATAGCGCAGAAATTAAAAATAGTAATGCTATGGCAGTATTGGTATCAAATAATCCACCTAGTCGTATGATAAAGGCAGTGCGTGTGCGTTCATAAATTAAACCAACACTAAATAACATGCCGGCTGTGGCAAGACCATAAGCAATGGATAGTAACAGGCTGCCTTCCAAACCGTATTCGTTAAAGCAGAAAATACCAATAACCAGCATTCCTGTATGGCTGACAACAGCAAAGGCCAGTAAGCGACGAATATTAATTTGCATCAGGGCAAGTAACGCGCCATAAAAAATACTGATCAGACTTAAAGTCAACACAAATTCAGCCCATTGTTCAGCAACGCCGGGGACTAGTGGTAGGATAAAACGGATAACGGCATAAATACCTAGCTTTAAGCCTACCATAAAAATACTGCAACTTGCGACAGTACCTTGTTCGGCAAGTACCGGTAACCAGCCATGAAATGGGAATAAAGGCATCCGAATAGCGAAACCAAAAAACAAGAGTATAAAAATCAATACTTCGTCATGTAAGTAAGCGTTATTCTGTTTTATTGTAAGCCAGTCAAACGTTAGTGCATGATCTGCATTAATTAAGCCAAAACCGAGTAACATAAAGCCGGCCAAAGTCATTAATAAACCACTGCCCCAGTATTGCATTAATAGAGTAACGACCCAGCGTCTGTTTTTTCCGGTTCCGGCATGTGTTGTTAATAAAATAACCGGAATAATTTCTAGCATACACCATAACCAGAATTGCATAAGATTAAGGGCTGAAAAAGCACCGATTAATATGCCTTCATATCCTAAAAGGCAACCAATAAACAATCGATCATTAACATGTCGGGTAATAACGGTATAAATTAAAGCGAGCAAAGTTAGAACAGCAGTCAGTGGAATAAATAGAATATTGGCACCATCGACACCGACACTATAACTGAGCCAAGCGAAGTGAAATTGTTCTGCGAGATGAATGCTGGGATTATCGGAATCAAAAACAGCTAACAGATAAATGCTAAGTATGGCTGTTAAAATGGAGCCTGCAAAAGCAAATCGAAGGGCAATAGTGGTTGACCGTGAGCATAGAATGGCAACCATCGTTACAAGAGGAACAAAAGTCAATGTGGTTAGTAGCGGGAAGGCTGTGGATTCTGACCAAGGAGTAACTGTAATGTCCATCAGCGTCTCAAAATACAATCAACAAGATTATTAATACAAACAGTACCAGATAGCGTGGCCTTAATATTAACTCTTCAAATTTATTGGCGGCGTGACCCAGTTTTCGGCCGTACATAATTCCGTCTTTATTGACGTCACGTAAGACAAAGCGATCTTCAAACCAATGTGTAATGCCGGCAAACCATTCCGTAAGTTTACCCGCTAACCCAGTGCCGTGACTAAACCCATCAATATCGTTATCCAGTTGAGATCCCAGACGTTTTTCTTCAAGTTCTGCTATGGAAGATATTGTGAGAATGGCAGGAGCAGGGGATCCCATTATGTAATCAATAACGTGATCATCAAAATAGCTAAGATCATGAGCCAGTCGATTAATAGGTCTTATCAAGGTCCAGTCAGATATTTGATCCAACCAGAGGCGCTGCAATGAGCTAATATAGCCCCATCGTATTTTTGAAATCACAGGTACAATGGGCTTTATTGGGTTGCCTAGTAAATTATGCATAAGTGATGGTGCAGTTAAAAACAGATAGCAGCGAACTATTGCATGCGCGCAAAGATGCCAGCTTGCCAGTTGCCAAAAGCCAAGTCCACAGGCCATAAACATTAGGCCAAGTTGACCCGATGTAGCAAAAACCAATGAGCTTTTAATATCAGTCTGAGTTAAACCAACCATAAAGCTATAAACTGCTGTTATACCTCCTACGACTACGAGCATAGCCATAGCTAATGGAGCTTGTTCAAAAAGGGGTTCTAACAGGCAAACAATATAAACGCCTGCATGTACCATAACAGCACCATAAAAAATTGCGCTGGAAGGTGTGGGCCCTTCAAGCGCTCTCGCCAACCAAGGTGTAAAAGGCAGTTGCGCTGACTTGGCAAATGCCGCTATGGCAAAGCACATTGCAATGGCGGTGGCCTCACTTTTATCAAGTTGTGACGGGATGGCATTCAAGTCAGCCCAATTAATACTGTCGACCCAAAAATAAGTAAAGGCTATCCCTAGAATAAATAGGGTGTCACCAATACGATTGGTAACAAATACTCTAGTGGCATTTATCACTGCAATCGGACGATGGTATGCATAAGCTATTAATAGATAAGAGCAGAGTCCGGCAATTTCCCAGCCGAAAAAGGTACCCACTGCATTACCCGATAGTACAAGTAATAGCATGCTCGAAGCAAAGAGGCTCAAGATAAAGAAAAATCGGTGGAAGCCAATTTCTCTGTGCATATAATTGATAGAAAAGCGCATAATCACAACCAAGAGCAATGCAAATAAGGTTGCCAATACAACACCAAATCCAGTGCTAATGAAGTTTATTTGAATATTTAACGTGTCACTGTATAACCAGTGTCCAAGCAATACTGATCCTGTATTTTTTTTCAGTAAATCAGCAATCAGTAATGTCAGAGCAAGTAAGAAAGACATGCTCATAGACCAAGTGGCGATAATTACAGTCTTGTTTTCACTGGCTTCGCCACGGAGCACGCCTGATAAAATACCAATACCAATAAGTATGGCGGCAGCAAATGGTAATAAGGGTATTAGAATCACTAAAGCATCCATTCTTTAAGTTTCCATTAGAGTAGGTTGTTTAATCAGCATGGGCTGGACAGGTAGGCTCTTATCACGATAACAATCAGATGAGTTGTCACGTAGTGGCGGTATTTTTGTATTAGTTTGCCATAGAATAAATCCTGTTCCACGCTCGAAAATGAAGATTTCACCGCTGTCAGGATCTTTAGTGCTCAAATGGAGCCAGCCACCAGCTATTAGTTCACGTAAACTTTCTTGTTCAGAATAAATTCGTTCCAGCACTGATGTTTTGGCCTCTACCACTAACTGCAAGCGCATAGCCTCATGAATTTCAACCATTTGTTGAGGTAGGCCGGTACGTAAATCACTGCCGCCACCTTCCATTACACCGAAGAGGCCGGTGATGTTATGGGTCACTTTAGAGCCACAACCCAATCGTTCATTATTAATGGTTGAGAAATAATATTCCAGATTAATGCCCGCTCCCACAGGGGCGACCGCTAATAAAATACCTTCAAGTATTTTGCCATCGGCATCTTGGGTTGGGTCATAAGAAATCAGGAATACTCGGCGGTCAAAGAAAGCGCCTTGTGTTATTGATCTTCTCCCTACTACTGCTGAAGCATTGGTGGCATGGCCCAATTCTGGCCTGGCCTGAGAGAAATCAGAGGCACGTTCTTCTACATGCGCTAAAGCTTCTTTTGGGGTGGGTTTGCGTGGTGCAGAAGCGAGTCGGCGACAACGTTCGTGCGCTGACATAAGTTGAGCATGTCTTAATTCTAGTTGTAGTTTTTTGAAGCCGGCAAGTCGGTCTTTTGGAATGTCAGTGAGATCAAGCCAGCTAATAGCTTCAGTGCAGGTGTTGTGTTCTGCGCCAATAAACCAAGTATCAACCGGTATATTGATGCCACATTCAGCTAATTGTTTTCGTATTTCGGGGCGATTAGCCATTGCTGCGAAAACACGGGCATTAGGCCCGCCATGACGACCACTGCAGGCACCGCAGTCATAGGCGGCTAAATGAGGATTATTTTGACTCATAGAGCCGTGCCCCATCAACACAACTAATTCTGAAAAGCCATAAGTCAAACCTATGTTGCGAAGTAATTCCGCAACTCTTGCTACTTGTTCGTTATCTGTAAAGCCCAGTTTAGGGTGATTCGCTGAGGCAATTGTTGAGTGATCAGTTGAGGTGAAAGCTAGCCGAGTCTTCACTTCTGGTGATTGCCATTTCGCCATGTCAGCTAGTAAGCCCTGCTGGTATTTTGGCAGTAGAGATTTTGCTAGTAAACCCAATAAAGCTAGTGGTGCAATCGCATCAATAATAGGATGAGATGATATCAGATTTCGACGTAAACCATTTTGTAGGAAATTTGCAACCAGTTGATTAAGCTTACGTCCACGGTGATGGCTTTTTAATAATTTGTCATTATCACCGCATCCTATTTCTTGAACTTCATGGGTGGGTGTCACAGCTACTGGGCATAATGCAGTTATTTTGCTATCATCCAAGCCTTTATAATTCATGGCGATTCCAAAAAAACCAGCGGCACCAAGTGTTTCAATCGTAGGGTTGAGTTCTTCAAGATGACGACGAAAACCTTCTTCACGATCATCCATGCAGAATATTATCTGGGATTTAGGGCGTTTATTGCGTTTGGCCCAGCGACCGCGATTATGATTGGCGTGCAAAGCTTGAAAAAAGCTTTCTCGGTAATTTAATTCATAAGCATAAAGCCATATCTCATTACGTTTATTGATATTAAACGCATCCAGTAGAGTTAACATTGCCAAGAGATCTTTTTGTTCTATTGCTTCGAGATGGGCGCTATTGAGTCCCAAGTGCTGGCATAAGCGGAATAGACGCCAACCACTTTTTTGTGCAGTGTGTCCGGTATTGTTTTCAATTAGGGCGCTACATTGCCAAGTCCAAATTAATTCAGCAAGTTGTAGCCAATCGTTTCGGTTATGTCGATCGGGATCAGCTTGAATAGTTAATGATTCTGCTTGTTGAACCAAGTATTCCGGCAAGTTGCCTTGGTAAAGAAACTGGCGAACAGTAAATTCTGACAGGTTTTTCTGAAAGTAAGATTTGATTGCAGTTGATTTAGCAGGAATTTTCCAGATATCCATACATATTTGATTTAGCCATAACCTATCCAAGGTAAGTCTAATTGCAAGGTAATCGACTAATGTTGGTGCAGTATCGTTTGTCACTTGATATTGAGAGTGATGCTGACGCCAGTTGATAATGCCTGACCAACCGGGTAGTTCAAGTGCCAGTTTTTGTAGGTAACCTTCCCATCTTATTTGCGGTATTTCTAATTGGGTTAGTTGTAGGATGATGGCATCAATAGCATCCTCAGGTAACTCTGACATAATTTGTTGCCAGTCTGGCAAGTCATGTAAAAAAGGATTTGCATCATAAATTACGGTTGTTCGCCAAGCATTATAAGGCCCTAATTGTTTGCGATCAGGTAGTTGCCAGGGAGCTATTCCCTCATCCATTGCTGATGCACAGATGCGTATTAATTGTGGTCGAACAGAGTCAAGTATATCTACTCCACTTAATTTAAGTATTAATCCTCGAAATGTAATGTTGCTACCTAATTGAGCAAATAATTCATCAAGAGCTACTGAGTCAGAATGATGGTGTGACGTTTCTTGTTGTAGCATGGCCTGATGTGCGGCAAGCCATTCTTCAGTATGTTCAACTGATAAGTCCAGTAGTGCTTCAGGATGGAGAGCAGCCTGCTGTAAATCAAGCTTATTTAGTATACTTTGCCAAAGCTGCTTAATAACAGTAGGTTGATGAGGGTTGTTTGCAAATAATTGATTACGAACTGCTGGTGGAATATCTGTTTGTGCTTTATTTAAAGCATCAAACTCTTCTATTTGCCAATTTAACTGGCTGATATTAATGCCCTCCAGATCGAATAAAAGTGCAATGGTGTAAATATCTTTTCGTTGGATAGTGGTTTCTTGTATGGAACAGATGATTTGTTCGGTTTGTAAATCAGTATGTCTTGCAAGTGCTGTTGCTAAATTATCGTTGTTAATACGACCTTGTTGGAAGAACTCACGGTTTTGAGCTTCGGGAAGGTACCCACAAATCCCAGTTAACTCTTCGTATGTTGTTAATGCCTCTTCAAATGGAAGGTGTTGAAAACCGTGCAAGGTGTTGTGATGAACGAAATCAAGAATTGGTGCTTGTCCAGGCAATATATGATCTAAAGTATTTACTGCCGTAATAACCCGTTCTCGACTACTCTGATTTTGTGGAAGGGTTTTTTGCATGGTTAATATTATAAAAGACGTTGACTGATTTGATTATTTATTTGCTCAATCGTTGCAGCCGACAGCTCAATTAATGAGGTAGGTAGTAGACCTAATAGTATGATGCAGGTGACTAATAATACGGATGCTAATAGTTCAGTAGTATTTAGGTCAGGGAGTAACTTCATTGTTGGTTTGATTGGTCCGGTAAAAAATATGCCTATGGTCCTCATTGAATAAGCTGCACTGATTAGAATGCTTAAGCCAAAAAATATTATCAAACTTCCCCATTCTTGAAAACCTCCGATAAGCGTATGGAGTTCAGCAATGAAGCCAATAGTCCCAGGTAGTCCCATTGCTGCCAGTAACGTCAGGGTCATAAGTAAGGAAAAGCGGGGCATTATTTGAATAAGTGAGCTGTAATCATGTATGTTTCTACTATGTGTGCGGTTGTACAATAATCCAACCATTAAAAACAATGCTCCCGCAATTAAGCCATGTGCACTCATTTGTATGACTGCTCCGGTAAGTCCAATTTTATTTAAGGTAGAAATGCCAAATAAAACAATACCCATGTGGCTAATTGATGAATAAGCAACCATAGCCTTAAGGTCGGTTTGGCGCCAGGCAAGTAAACCACCATAAAGCATTCCAAACAACCCAAGAAAAGCAAATAATGGTTGCAGAATGAGTGCGGCCTCGGGAAGCATGTTTACTGTTCTTATGAGCCCGTAAGCACCCATTTTTAATAAGATGCCTGATAGTAGAATACTGATAGGGCTTGGTGCCTCAACATGCGCCAGTGGTAGCCAGCCGTGCAGCGGAAAAATGGGTAATTTGACGCCAAAACCAATTAGAAAGCCAAGTAGAACTAAAATCTGTTCGTAGCGAGGCATATCTTTTGCTGCTTGGTGCATGGTTGTCATGAGAGATCCTGCGTGCTCAAGGCCATATTGACTGATGGCAAGCAAGCTCATGAGCATGAAAACAGATCCACCCATCGTATACAAAACAAAATTGAGGCTGGCGGCATGCCGGCGATTACCGCCCCAATGACCTATAAGAAAAAACAGTGGTATTAAGGT
Source organism: uncultured Methylococcaceae bacterium (assembly GCA_903939355.1). Lineage (GTDB taxonomy): Bacteria > Pseudomonadota > Gammaproteobacteria > Methylococcales > Methylomonadaceae > Methylobacter_C. The sequence goes on from CAJAHC010000325.1 coordinate 10,367, forward strand.
TACTTCCCAAAATATATAAAATAGTGCCCAATCTTGAGCCAGAAAAACACCCAACATGCCAAATTCCAGTAAAAGCATACAGATATAATAACCTTTGATGCTGCTGGAAATGGTGAAAGAAACTAGTAAAGAAATAAATGTAAGGAACGTTACCAAGACCAACATTGGCATTGAAAGGCCGTCAATGCCTAATGCATAAGCACTACCAAGGTTTGGATTGAGAGGAAAATATTCATTGAATTGAACGCCTGCATTGTGTTGATCATATATTGATAGTAGCCAACAACTTAGAAAAAATACAAGAGTGACAAACAGATTTGCAATGGCACGGATAGTTCGGAAATTCTGATTAGGAGTTAAGGCTAACAGTAAGGCTCCAGCAGCGGGTGTCCAAAGTATCAGACTCAGAATCCCCATGAAATAAAGCGCTCCTTAAATTCAACATTTACTTTTCAACTGTAGTGCCCGCAATTATACATTCAAGTGGTAAATTGGCAAGTTAGAGAAAATAAAGTCGCCAAAATGGACTTTTAGAGAGTTAGTTTTATGTCCGAATGACCTAATTGTAAAGTTATTCAAAATAGCTATAAAAAATGAGTCTTCCGGATAATTTTTGAGTAAAAGGATAGTTGAATATAGATTTTTTGGAGACTTAATAATTACCAAGTTCTTTACTGTGAATTTAAACAGTACTATAATGGTACACAATAAATTTGGAGTAGATATGTTAAGGTTGAGTAAATTGACCGATTATGCAACAGTCATTTTAAGCTTTATGGCGAAAGATGACTTACAAGTGCATGCGGCTATAGAAATAGCATCAGTAACTGGTATTGCTTTACCTACAGTAAGTAAGGTACTTAAGCTTTTGGTAAATGCTAAAGTGCTTATTTCTACGCGAGGTGCGAAAGGAGGCTACACCTTAGCCAAAGAGCCTAGCAAAATAACAGTGGCAGCGGTTATTAGTGCGCTGGAAGGCCCTATAGCATTAACTGAATGTAGTATTTCACACCAGGGGTGTGAGCAGGCTTCAGGTTGTGGTATTCGAGGTAACTGGAGTTTAATTAATCAGGTCATTCATGATGCCTTAGAGTCGGTGACGTTAGCAGATATGATTAAACCAACTCAAGTGCAAGATTTGGCTTGGAAACAAGAGGTTTTAATCCCCGTCGCCAGTTTATATCGTTAGATAGAGATTTACGTTTGTTTTTGTATTTATCACATCCTTGTAAATTATAGAGAGTTTTATGTCAGCAAGTGCACAAGAAGTCAATAGTCTTATCAATAAAGAATATAAGCAAGGATTTGTGACTGAATTGGAAACTAATACGTTTCCACCCGGTTTAGATGAATCAGTTATTCATAAGTTATCAAAGATTAAAAATGAGCCTGAATTCATGTTGGAGTATCGATTAAAGGCTTTTCGACATTGGCAAACCATGAAATCTCCAAACTGGGCGTTTGTTGATTTTGAGCCAATAGATTACCAATCTATCAGTTATTACTCTGCACCTAAGCGTAAAGAAGATGGACCTAAAAGCTTAGATGAAATCGATCCGCAAATATTAGAGGCTTATAAAAAACTAGGTATTCCATTGGATGAGCAAGAGCGTCTGGCGGGAGTTGCTGTTGATGCAGTTTTTGATAGCGTCTCAGTGGCAACTACTTTTAAAGGTAAGCTTAAAGATGTGGGTGTTATTTTTTGTCCAATTTCTGAAGCATTGCGAGAGCATCCTGAATTGATCAAACAATACCTAGGTTCAGTAGTACCCCATACTGATAATTATTTTGCCGCTTTAAATGCGGCCGTATTTACCGATGGTTCTTTTGTTTATATTCCCAAAGGTGTGCGATGCCCAATGGAGTTATCAACTTATTTTAGAATTAATGCCGCTAATACGGGGCAATTTGAAAGAACCTTGATTATTGCCGATGAAGGTAGTCATGTAAGCTATCTTGAAGGCTGCACTGCGCCAATGCGTGATGAAAATCAGCTGCATGCAGCCGTAGTTGAATTGGTAGCGATGAAGGATGCCGTCATCAAATATTCTACTGTGCAAAACTGGTATCCGGGCGATAAAAATGGATTGGGTGGTATTTACAACTTTGTGACAAAACGAGCAGATTGTCGTGGTGATAATTCCAAGGTATCGTGGACACAGGTAGAAACTGGGTCTGCTATTACCTGGAAATACCCCAGTTGTGTTTTGACGGGTGATAATGCTGTAGGTGAGTTTTATTCAGTTGCACTGACCAATAATTATCAGCAGGCCGACACTGGCACCAAGATGATTCATATCGGAAAAAATACTCGCAGTACGATTGTGTCGAAAGGTATATCGGCTGGAAAAGCACAAAATACTTATCGTGGTTTAGTGAAGATATTGAAAAGTGCTGAAAATGCTCGCAATTATACGCAATGTGATTCCTTATTAGTGGGCGATAAATGTGGAGCACACACCTTTCCTTACATTGAGGTTAAACAGCCTTCTGCACAGGTAGAGCATGAAGCAACTACTTCTAAAATCAGTGAAGATCAGTTGTTTTTTTGTCAGCAACGAGGGCTATCAGCAGAAGATGCAGTCTCAATGATAGTGAACGGTTTTTGTAAGGAAGTCTTTAAGGAATTGCCAATGGAGTTTGCAGTAGAGGCTCAGGCATTGCTTGGCTTGAGTCTTGAAGGTTCAGTAGGCTAGAATTCAATTTGTAAATACGGGGCACAAAGCCCTTTAAATAAAACAGGTAAAAATAACATGCTTAGCATAAAAAATCTTCACGTTAGCGTTGGTGACAAGCCCATTCTTAAAGGGATTGATCTTGAAATTAATGCGGGTGAAATCCATGCGATTATGGGGCCAAACGGATCTGGCAAGAGTACTTTGTCTCATATTTTATCAGGCAAGAGTGGGTATACGGTAACCGAAGGTTCAGTGACTTATCAAGGCAAAGATTTGCTGGAAATGCCTCCTGAAACTAGGGCGCGTGAAGGTGTATTTTTAGCATTTCAGTATCCGGTAGAGATACCTGGTGTCAGCAATATATATTTATTAAAAGCAGCGCTTAATTCAATTCGTAAGCATCATGGTCAGTCAGAAGTGGACGCGATGGATTTCTTAACCTTAGTGAAAGGTAAAGTTAGGCTACTGGAAATGGATGAGAAATTTCTATATCGCGCGGTCAATGAAGGTTTTTCGGGAGGAGAAAAAAAGCGCAATGAGATTCTGCAGATGGCAATTTTGGAGCCCAAGCTTTGTATACTTGATGAAACTGATTCAGGTTTGGACATTGATGCCTTAAAAATTGTTTCAGAAGGAGTTAATTCGTTAAGGTCGACCGACAGAGCTTTTGTAATGGTAACGCATTATCAACGTTTATTGGACTATATTAAGCCGGATTTTGTTCATGTATTGGCTAACGGGCGAATTGTTAAATCAGGTGGAGCTGAGTTGGCATTAGAGCTTGAAGAAAAAGGATATAGTTGGCTCGAAGATAATCAGGTGGCCGCTTAATGACAACGGCAAAAGCAAGCTGGTATGCAGCAGAATATTCAAATATAGCGCCGATATTGTGTGGACAATCGTTGTTATGGCTGGAAGAGCAGCGTCTTAAAGCGTTGTCACAATTTTCAGAGCAAGGATTTCCTTCCTCGCATGAAGAAGAGTGGCGCTATACCAATGTTTCGGCTATTGAGAAAAAAAAGTTTTCGCCTACGATAAATAAAACGAAAAACCTTGTTGACATTGAGTGGTTGAAATTATATCAATTACAGGAAGCATGGTCTGTTGTCCTAGTAGATGGTCATTTTTCCGCAGAACTGTCTTCTTTAGATGATTTACCAGTTGATGTTTTAGTGATGGGCATGGCGGATGCTTTGCAAAAATTGCCTGAGACATTAGAAAACTACATTAATCAATCTGTTAATATTGATGAAAATAGTTTCATTGCTTTTAATACAGCTTGGTTTACTGATGGTTTGTTTGTTAGTGTGAACGCTAAACGGATTTTAGAAAAGCCGATACAAGTATTACATGTTGCTACTCAACAAGATGTTTTGGCTGCCACACGCACCGTTATTATTCTTGATAAGATGGCAGAGGCGAGCATTATAGAAACTTATGTCGGCTACGATAACGCCTATTTATCTTCCACAGTAACTGAGGTTTTTGTTGGCCAGAATGCTCATTTAACGCTTTATAAAATGCAGTGTGAATCCGAAAAAGCATATCACTTTGGTGGAATTTACGTTAAACAAGATCGTGATGCCCATTTTACACATCATAACTTTGCTTTTGGGGCTTTGTTAGCACGATCGGATATTCATACAGACTTAGATCATGCTTCAGAGTGTGAGTTAAACGGCTTGTATTTAGGTGTAAAACGGCAACATATAGATAGCCATACACGAATTAATCATATAAAGCCTCATGGAATTAGTCGAGAGCTATATAAAGGTGTTTTGGACGACCGAGCTAGAGGTGTTTTCCAAGGACGAGTGATAGTGGCGAAAGATGCTCAGCAAACGGATTCGCAAATGAATAATCGTTATCTGCTCTTGTCTGATGATGCTGAAGCAGATAGCAAACCGCAATTAGAAATTTATGCTGATGATGTTAAATGTGGACATGGTGTTACTGTAGGTCAGTTGGACGAAAAATCTATTTTTTATCTGCAATCACGCTGTATTGATGAAGAAGTTGCTCGTAATATTTTGACATTTGCATTTGCTAATGAAATGGTTGATAGGATAAAGATTAAAGTGTTGCACGAGATGATATTGGAGCAAGTATTAATACGTTTCCCACAGGAAGGTATAAATAAGGAGTGGTTATGAGCCAATTTGATGTGCAAAAAATACGTCAGGACTTTCCAATCTTAAAAGAAAAGATACGCGGTAAGGATTTGGTTTATCTCGATAATGCCGCTACTTGTCAAAAACCTCAGGTGGTCATTGATAG
>CAJAHC010000326.1 GCA_903939355.1 uncultured Methylococcaceae bacterium
AAGGCCAGGCAAGTTGCCGGTGATTTTAATAGTGGCGCCCAGTTGATGGCCATGCTGAAAGCCTTTGTCTATAGACGTTACTTGGATTATGGTGCTTTTGAGGAATTGCGTTCTTTAAAAGCACAAATCACGCAGGAGTTAAAACGCAAAGATCGACTGGATAACGTTAAACTGGGTCCGGGCGGTATTCGGGAGTGTGAGTTTATAGGTCAAGCTTTTCAGTTAATTCGGGGTGGTAATGAAAAGGCTTTGCAAACGCGAGGTATTTTGGATGTGCTACGCATTCTTGGTGAGCTGAACTTATTGCCACCTGATGATGCCGAGCAACTAGCCCAATCATATTGTTTTTTACGTAGAGTGGAAAACCATATCCAACAATATCAAGATCTGCAAACGCATGATTTGCCGACAACGGAAGCAGTTCAACAGATACTGGCTTTTTCGCTGGACTTTGCGGATTGGAATAGCTTTAAAAGTCGCTTGGATACGGTAAGAACTCAGGTACATGGTGTCTTTGATAAAGTGTTTTCGCTCTCCAAACAAGAGGTGATAGACCAAAGTAGTCAACAGCTTTGGATAGCTGTAGCGGATGATGCAGACTTGTTGGAAAATTTAAAAACCTATGGTTTTCAGGATTCCAGTGGAAGCCTTACGGCGATCAAGCAATTTAAAAATGCAGCAGCCGTTAAACGTTTAACCAGCAAAGGCGCAAAAGTGCTTGATCGTTTGATGCCACAACTCATTGAAGGGTTGCAGCAGGTGAGTAACCCGGATGAAACGCTACATCGTTTATTAGGCTTATTTGAAGCCGTTGCCGGCAGAAATGTGTATTTGTCTTTGTTAGCTGAAAATCCGGATGCGTTAACGCAATTGCTAAAACTTTCTTCAGCCAGTCCCTGGATTTGTGATTATTTATCTTTGTATCCGGTGTTATTTGATGAGTTATTGGATACGCGGTCATTATTTGAACCGCTCAACAAAGTAGATCTTGATAAACAACTGACAGAGCTACTGGCAACTATTGACGTGCAAGATCTTGAGCAACTGATGATAGCGTTGCGACAGTTTAAACAGATCAATATGTTAAGGGTTGCCGCTGCTGATATTATGGGCGTTATTCCGTTAATGGTGGTTAGTGATTATTTAACCTATATTGCCGAAACTGTTGTAGCGCATGTGCTTGCCCGTTCGTGGTTGATGCTGACGGAAAAACATGGCTTTCCGGTAGCAAGTGAGGGTGTAGTCACCGGTTTTGCCATCATCGGTTTTGGTAAGCTGGGTGGTATTGAATTGGGTTACGGCTCTGATCTGGATATGGTTTTTTTGTATGATTGTTCCGATGGCAATGCCTTAACAGATGGTGAAAAGCCTATTTCTTGTGCCCAATTTTATGGTCGTTTAGGCTTAAAAGTACGACATATTCTGGATACTAAGATGTTGTCAGGTGTGCTTTATGAGGTGGATATGCGCTTGCGTCCTAGTGGTGACTCTGGCTTATTGATCACTCATATTAATGTGTATGAAGATTATTTTAACAACCAAGCTTGGACATGGGAAAAACAGGCTTTGGTGAGAGGACGATTTATTGCCGGAGACCCTTATTTAAAGGCCCATTATGAAGCAATTCGCAACAGAATTTTAAGCTTACCCAGAGATATAATGCAGTTGAAAACCCAAGTGCGGGAGATGCGTGAAAAGATGCGCTCAGCCTTGGCATCGACAGAATTAAACAAGTTTGACTTAAAACAGAGCAAAGGCGGTATTGCAGATATTGAGTTTATAGTACAATTTGGCGTTTTAGCGAAGGCTGCAAAAAACGAAGCGTTAACAACGTATACCGATAACGTCAGATTACTTGAAGCCTTGCAGCAAGATGGTTTTATGACTAAAACGCAGTCAGAAACCCTTAAAATGGCTTATTGCACTTATCGTGATTATGGTCATAAGTTGGTTTTACAAGAAGAAAAAGCCATTATTAATGAAGCTGAAGTAGCTGAATTGAGCAAGCAGGTTGAGCAGATTTGGCATGATTTAATGGAATAGGTGCGCTAAGCTTGTTATGTATAGCGGTTGTTTAATTAATAA
>CAJAHC010000327.1 GCA_903939355.1 uncultured Methylococcaceae bacterium
ATTGTAGAACTAGGGATTGAAAAGAATAACCGAATCATCATAAAAGTACCTTTTTCTATAATCATATTAGCTCTGGCTTATATGATTAGTTATTTGATTATTGTGTAAATTTAACTTCGTTTTTAACTAATGCACGTACAACAAATCAATAGCTTATCGCAAGTATCTTCTACAGACTGGAATAACCTTTCCGGCATTGCTTATCCTTTTTTACGTCATGAATTTTTATTGGCACTAGAGGAAAGCGGTTCAGTTTGTCAAAAAACTGGATGGATACCCGCACATTTATTGGTTATTGATGACAATAAACTAGTTGCTTTTATGCCTTTATATCTTAAAAAACATTCTTGGGGTGAATATGTTTTCGATCATCAATGGGCTCAGGCTTATCAACAACATGATCTTAACTATTACCCCAAATGGTTGACTGCCATCCCATTTACACCTTGCCAAGGGGCTAGAATAGTTTTCAATAATGCTATTGACACGCTTGAAATAACACATCTATTGTTTTCTTTTATACAGAACCTATCAATTCAACATAACATTTCATCATGGCATTGTTTGTTTCCCTACCCAACCCCCTCCCCTTTATTTAACACATTGCAACTAATTATTCGAGAAGGTGTACAGTTTCAGTGGCTTAACAAGAACTACCAAAATTTTGATGATTTTCTACAACTGCTAACTACCAGTAAACGTAAGATGATTAAACGTGAGCGTCGACGAGTCACTGAACAAGGCATAAGTTTACGTCGCATCTCAGGACTAGATGTAAGCGCAGTGCAATGGCGAATCTTCTATGATTTTTACGCTATGACTTACTTGAAAAAAGGCTCACAGCCTTATTTAAATCTAGCTTTTTTTCAACAAATAGCACGTACTATGGGAGACCAAATATTATTGGTGTTAGCATATAAAGATGACAGTCCTATTGCTGCCGCACTCAATTTTATTGGTAAAGATACCTTGTATGGCCGCTACTGGGGTTGTTACGATGAATACAACAACTTGCATTTTGAAACCTGTTATTATCAGGGCCTGGACTATTGCATTGAGCAAGGGCTAAAGCGTTTTGATTCAGGCGCTCAGGGGGAACATAAGATTTCACGTGGATTTGAACCTATAACCACCTATTCTGTTCATTGGATTAACGATAAGCTCTTTACAAAAGCCATTCAAGAGTTTGTAACTGAAGAAAAAATAGTCGTTGAACAATATAAACAAAATACCACTGCCTACTTACCTTTTAAAAAAGAACTATAACTAGCATTGAAATTTAATATGAAACTGTTATAGTCAATTCAACTAGACGCTCTGTGGCGTTAGTTTGCTAACTATCAAAACTAAGTAAGGTGTATAAATGTCTGATTATAAAAAATATGTGTGCGACGTATGTGATCATATTTATGATGAAGAAGAAGGTGATGAGGAATCTGGTATTGCACCGGGAACAAGCTGGGAAGATGTTCCTGAAGATTGGCGCTGTCCTGAATGTGGTGTAGGAAAAAATGATTATGTATTGTTAGATTAAAACATCTCTAGAAAGTCAGTAGTATAAATTTTTATTACTACTGACACTTGAAAGTAAAGTTTTATTCAGTTGTTTACTATTTTATTCTAAAAAATGATTGTCTAGCTATTTCAGCTAAATCACCTTTCACCAAATCATGTCCAAAAATCGTTACCCTAAAACAGATAGAGCGGCTATCTATCGTGCTATTTATGAACGCCGTGATATGCGCCATTTTTTACCTACAGCTATTGCTCCGGAGGTATTATTACGCTTGCTTGATGCAGCTCATCATGCCCCAAGCGTGGGTTTTATGCAACCATGGCGCTTTCTACGAATTAGCTCTCCAGACCTGCGCTTAGCCATTCATGATTTAGTTGAGCAAGAACGTATCTCTACAGCCAAGGCTTTAAGTCAGCGAGAAGAAGAGTTTATGAAGCTAAAAGTAGAAGGAATTATGGAATGTTCAATTGTATTAGTTGCTGCTCTTTGTGAGCATCGAGAACAATACATTTTTGGTCGTAGGACAATGCCAGATATGGACTTGGCCTCTTTATCCTGCGCGATACAAAACATCTGGCTTGCCGCACGTGCAGAAGGTTTGGGTTTGGGCTGGATATCCATGTTTGAGCCAGTGGCTTTAAAACTGCTGTTAGGTATGCCGGAAGATAGTCAGCCCGTTGCTATCTTATGTTTAGGTCACGTCGATAAGTTTTACGAAAAACCTATGTTGGAGGAACAACAATGGGACGACCGTAAAAATCTTAAAACCCTGCTATATGAAAATACGTGGAACACACCGTGGCTTTAGATTTTGTTATCTCTAAACCCTCTGAAAAATTGCGTTTATCATTAAGATCAAAAATTGATCAGAAAACCAAGCCATTAGGTTCATTAGGGCAACTCGAAAGCTTGGCCTTACAAATTGGACTGTGTCAAAACTCGCTAACTCCTCGCTTAAACAAACCGACCATTCTTATTTTTGCAGGTGATCATGGCATTGTTGAAGAAGGCGTCAGTGCATATCCACAAAGTGTTACCTCTCAAATGGTCGGCAATTTTTTATCAGGGGGCGCTGCAATCAATGTGTTTGCTCGACAACACCAACTGGAATTAATAGTTATTGATGCAGGGGTTAATGCTGACTTACCAAAGCACCCAAAGCTGATTTCCGCAAAAATAAGTAAAGGCACTCACAATTTTTTAAAAAAACCAGCAATGTCCTTGCAAGCATGCATTAACACCATAAAAACAGGGGCAGACTTGGTTTTACAGCAATACCAAAATGGTTGTAACTGCATAGGCTTTGGTGAAATGGGTATTGGTAATACCTCATCGGCCGCTTTACTTATGCAAAGTTTGACAGGCATCCCGCTAAAGCAATGTGTAGGACGAGGTACAGGCATAAATAATGCCCAATTTCAAAATAAATTCAACGTATTACAACAAGTGCTTAATCATCATAAAAATCTATCAACACCGTTAGACATTTTGGCGACTCTTGGCGGTTATGAAATTGCCATGATGGTAGGCGCTTATCTTAAAGCCGCTGAAGACGGAATACTTATTATCGTAGATGGTTTTATCGCCAGTGCGGCATTACTGGTGGCATATAAACTATATCCGGAAGTTCTGGATTATTGTGTATTCAGTCATGTATCTAATGAACAAGGACACCAAGCACTGTTAAAATATTTTAATGTACATGCCTTATTAAATTTGAATTTACGCTTAGGTGAAGGTTCAGGCATTGCTTTAGCTTATCCATTGTTACAATCAGCAGTCTTGTTTTTGACTGAAATGGCTACATTCAATGAAGCGAGTATTGATAATCTTGACTGCTTACACACATAAATCTAGATATTCCTTCAGCAATCATTGATCTTGCTTATTTACTAAAATTTACGAATTCAAAATCACTAATTAATACATTGATAGTTAAAGAATAAATTACCCAACAGGATTGCAACGGAAACAACAAGCATCTAAATATCCTTTGTGTTGACTCTGCTGACTCGAATAATACCTGCTTTAGAAAATCAAAAAAAAGAAGCCCCAAGTTCTACATATTCATTAACCAATATATCTAGTCATTTAGGTATTCACCTTTTCCTATTACTACTGTCCAAACAATTCTCCTTAAGATATCTACACCCCACTTGAATTTTTTCAATAATTCTTCATTCTAAAGGAGATCTGTAGCTGTATAATCATTGGCAGAAACTTATCATGATCAGGAGTTCAATCTCCTATTCCAGGATAAAACTTTAACCAGCAAATTAATACGAGTTAAATTATGAATTACGCTATAGAAACTGCACCACTAGAGTCATTGCAATATGATTGCCTTATTGTGGGTGTTTACCAAGATCAGCATCTCAGCGCATCCGCAAAATTGGTAAATGATAGCACCAAGGGGTTGATTAACAAGATTGTTGACCGTGGTGATATTAACGGTAAAAATGGCGAAACCTTATTAGTAAATGCCATTCCTGATAACTCTATAGAGCGTATTTTGTTAGTCGGCCTAGGAGAAAACAAACCCTTAAGTAGAAAAAATTATAGGAAATCACTCCTTGCTACGATTAACACTTTAAAAAAAACAAACATAAAATCTATTCTTTGCTGCTTGACAGACTGTGAGGTTATTGACGCAAATCAGCAATGGAAAAGCCGTCAAATTATAGAAGTTTTTAACGATGCTATTTATCAATTTACAGCTTACAAATCTAATAAAGAGGTCAATAGTAAAATTGAAAAAATTGGCATTTTCTGTCCAGAAACCGATCTAAACTCTACTCAATCCGGCCTGACTCAAGGACGCGCCATAGCTGATGGCATGAACCTAACAAAGCTGTTAAGTGATTTACCCGGCAATATCTGCACACCTACCTACCTTGCCGAACAAGCACTTGAACTTGGAGAAAAATATCCAAGCATTGACATTAGCATTCTTGAAGAGAATGACATGGAAAAGTTAAATATGGGTGCATTATTGTCAGTCTCACGTGGCAGTCGTCAGCCTGCAAAATTAATTACATTAAACTATCAAGGTGGCAAAAAAAGTGACCGACCTATTGTTTTGATTGGCAAGGGCCTCACCTTTGATGCAGGCGGCATTTCATTAAAACAAGCTCCCGGCATGGATGAAATGAAATACGATATGTGTGGTGGAGCGACCGTTCTTGGTGTTTTTCTAGCCGCCGCGCAAATGCAATTACCACTAAACATTGTCGGTTTGATTCCTTCATCAGAAAATATGCCTGATGGTGATGCCAACAAACCCGGCGATATTTTAACTAGTATGTCAGGTAAAACTATTGAAGTTTTAAATACAGACGCTGAGGGTCGCTTACTGCTCTGTGATACCTTAACTTATGCAGAAAGATTCAATCCGGATGTTGTTATAGACATGGCTACTTTAACTGGCGCATGCCTCGTGGCCTTGGGAAGAGTTCCCAGCGGCTTACTCGGCAATAATGATACTTTATGTAATGACTTGTTAACTGCTGGTGAAATATCCAATGATAGCTTGTGGCGTTTGCCTTTATGGGAAGAATATCAAGAACAACTAAAATCTAACTTTGCCGATCTGGCAAATGTCGGTGGAAAAGATGCAGGTACCATTACTGCTGCCTGTTTTCTGTCTCAGTTTGCGGAAAACTTTCACTGGGCTCACCTTGATATTGCTGGCACTGCATGGCGCACTGGTACAAATAAAGGCGCAACCGGTCGACCAGTACCCTTATTATGTCAATATCTTATTAACCGCGCACATGGCTGAAGTCAGCTTTTATCTACTATCTTCTGAATCAATTCAAGATCGCTATGAATTTACCTGTAAACTCATAGAAAAAGCGTATCGTAACGGCCTTTTTTGTTATGTGCTTACAGATAATAACGAACAAAGCCAAATATTAGATGACCTGCTCTGGACTTTTAGAGCAGGTAGTTTTATTCCTCACCAAATTTATACGGGCGAACCGCCTGCAATGGAAAAAATGGTCTTGATTGGCTCCCTCAATGCACCTGAACAATCGCAAGAAACAGTTATTAATCTTTCTACATGTTGCCCAGAACAACTCAACAAAATAGAGCA
>CAJAHC010000328.1 GCA_903939355.1 uncultured Methylococcaceae bacterium
ATCATCTTGATTAATTGTTTTCTTAAATAAAAAGCCTATGCCGGGTATGTCGGCAAGAAAGGGTACTGTATTAGTTGTATTCGCTATTATTCCCTCGAAAACGCCACCTAAAACAACTGTTTCACCATCCATCACTTGTACATTGGTTTCAAGGTGACGCGTTCTTATAGGAGGTTGTTCGCCAGCTCTTGCTGGTTGAGGCTCATCTTTAGTAATGTTTAACCTCATGGAAATACTTCCACTGGGGGTTATCTGCGGCAGTACATCGAGCTCTAGAAATGCATTTACAAATTGAATGTTAGCTGGTGTACCAACAGCTGAACCAGAAGTGTAAGGAACTTGAGTGCCTTGTTTAATCTTGGCAACACAACGATCAGTGGTCATTACTCTTGGATTGGAGACTAATTCACCTTTACCTTGGTCTTGCAGTGCTGTTAATTCTAGGTTAAGCACATAATCAGCACCTTTAGCCAGAGTCATGCCTAATGCGCCATAGGGATTGGAAGCAGCAAGATCTACCAGTGCATTATCAATAATAGCGGTTCCATTGATAGTGTTATCTGTTGGAGTATTACCTGGAACTGGGACTTTTGGTGTAACGTTAATGCCAAATGGAGTGGTTCCTGCTACGCCAAATCTTACGCCTAATTCTTTTGCAAAGGTATTAGTGGCAATTACTATTCTTGATTCAATCATAACTTGGCGAACAGGTACATCAAGTAGTCGAATCAGTTTTTTTGCCTCCTCTAAGCGTTTTGTTGTTTCCCTGACGATGAGTGTATTGGTTCTTGCATCCACAACTGCAGAGCCTCGAGAGGAAAGAATTTTAAACTTATCATTCGGGCTCCCTTGTTTGATACTTTGATTTAAATCTTGATTGCCAACTATTTCTCTTTTTACGGGCAATGAATTTGATGTAATCGGAGAATTAGTTGAATTTTGCTGTAAAGAGTTGCTCGTATTCGGCTTTTCATTTGCTCCGCAACTACCATATTCACCAGTATCAATACCATTTAACAAGTTTCTAAAATTCTCAGCCCGGGCATAATTAATTTTGATGTATTCCGTAACCAATGGATCTAATTCTTCTATAACAATAGCAGTGTCCTGTTGCTGCTCTTTATAATCCTTAATCTTTCCTACCGGTGCAATTAATGTAACTGTGCCAGATTCAAATTTTTCTAGCCCCTTGGTCATCATAATGAAATCGAGCGCTTCATCCCAAGGCACATCATCCAACTTTAAAGTTATTGTGCCGGTTACATCATCCCCTGCGACAACATTTTGCCCAGTAAATTCGGCAAGAATGGCAATAACACTCCGTATTTCAATTTCCTGAAAATTCAAAGATAAACGATCCCCCGTGTATTCTACCCTAGACCTTCCCAGTACTTCTTTTTCTTGGCTGGTGACTGGTCGAAATTCGATAGTTAATAAGCCTTCAGATTGAAATAACGAGTAATCATACAGATCGTTTTGTGTAATGACAGAAATAATGGTTTCATGATTTTTCGAAACAGTATCAATATACTTTATGGGTGTTGCAAAATCTGATACATCAAGTCTCTTGGATAGAGTATTGGGCAATGTTGTATTTAATAAGTTAATAATAATTTTGCCACCTTCTTGCCTAGAATTTACAATTGTATTAGGGTTGGCTAAATAGACAAGTACGCGTCCTTCTCCTTTATCACCGCGTTTAAAATCAAAACCACTGACAACTTGTTGAGGAATTAGTGAGGCTATTCTTGATGCAGTATTTGTTTCCCTGGCAGGAAAGTTATTCAAACCCATTGATGGAACATCTTTTTGTTGTGTAAAGGACTTATATTTGTTTAATGTAAGCACTACTTCATCACCGACGACTTGAGTGTCAAATGATAGGGATTGAATGAGATTAACTACAAACCTAATTCTGTCAGAGGCTTCAGCAATATAAATAGTGGTTGCTCCACCTTGGTTTACTGGGATATTTTTTGTGTTTAGGCCATTATTAATGCCTGAGAAGTCCAAAGCAATGCGTGCAGGATTATCTGTATGAAATAATTTTGGTGCTATAGCAGAACCATTAAATTTGAAGTGAATTTGTAATATATCTGCTGATACAGGAGTAATGTCCACACTAACAATAGCTTTGTCGCTGGCGGTAGCATAAGCATTATTAACAAGCAAAAAAAGCAGGCTAATAATTCTAAAAATAAATAAATAATGTTTTCTATTAATTAAAATCATTAAGCCTCATTTTAACTTAAAAATCATTCAGTTAGCATTAAAGCACTTGGTTGTTCTCGCCAGAATCCTGGTTTATAGGAGACTAACTCCAAGATTCCAATTTTAGTAACACTTATGTTTACAATTTTTCCGTAATTCTTACCGATATAATTGCCAGTTTGAACTCTATAAATAGTTCCATTATCAGCTTTAACGAGCCCCCATAAGTTGGATTTAGACATAACAGTTCCAACCATTTTCAGGGATTCCAAGGGGAATCCTTCCAATTCCTCTTGGGGGCGCTTGATATCGGGTTTTATCTGATTTTGCTCCGATTGATTATTTGAGGCCTTTAACATTTCGTATTGATCAATAGCTTTAAAAGGGTCTCTTTGATTATTGGGTTTAAATTCGAAGTGTTCAGTTTTTATTATTTTTGGTAATGGTTGCATGGCTATTTTGGGCTCCATCTTAACTTTAGTTATATATTCAGTTAAGTCCGACAAGTTATCACTTTCACAGCCACTTAAATCCAGCAAGAAAATAATATATGTGATTAACAAATACCATTGTTTTTTACTTTTCAAGAATAGTTGATTGCGAGCCATTATTTCTTCATTACTCTCTTTTTATTACCTGTGCTTATGGAAGAATTAGCCCCTCCCTCGTTGTATGTCTTTATTGTTGCAGTCATGAGAAGGTTACCAATAGTTCCATCGGGCGTAATAGTAATATTGTGTAAAGTGAC
>CAJAHC010000329.1 GCA_903939355.1 uncultured Methylococcaceae bacterium
ACAAACTCTGCTAGATAAGATCGTATGTTTAAATTATCTATTTTGATAGGACAGTCTTCTATAGTATTATCTGCACGTACAGCAGGATTGTATGACCAATAGCTCGTGTCTAGTAGGCCCTGTCGTTTGCGCAAGACTAAGAGCGTTGGCCAGAAGAAGTGAGGGCAGGAGCGCGCCAAATATTGAGTATAAAGGAATTGTTCTGGATCCTGCATCTCATCAGGTGACTTTTAACGATGAAAAAATAGAATTGTCTCAAAAAGAATTTGAGATTTTGAGTTTTCTTATGAGTAATATAGGTAAAGTTGTTTCCCGTTCTAGGTTGGAAGAAAGTCTTTATTCTTGGGATTCAGATGTAGAGAGTAATACTGTTGAGGTTCATATTCATTATTTGAGAAAGAAGCTTGACCCTGCGTTAATCCGCACAGTCAGGGGAGTAGGATACATTATTGATAATGAAGACGAGTAATGAAGTATTCACTGAGACAATTATTATTGGTTAGTTTGTTATCTGCCTCCATGCTTATTTGGGGGATTGCAGCTTATTTAAATTATAAAGTTACTCGTGATGAGGTTGCCAATTTGTTTGATGCAGAATTGGCACAGTCTGCAAAAGTACTTAATGCTTTTGTAGAAAGTCTGGCTCGAGAGGGTTCTTTGTCGGGTAATTGGAATCAAGAGCAGGAAAAAACCGATGAAATGCTACGTGCCTACGCGTTAAATCGTAAGTTTAAGAACAAAAATGATGATAAGTTATGGTCTGAATATGATGTTTTGTTGCCGCGTTCTGAAAATCCTCCTGTATTTTCAGTTCATGGTATTAATCAAACCAATATTGATGACCAATTATGGCCTATATTTGATGGTCTGTTAAAAGCAAATGCGTTAGGTCATAAGTATGAAAGAAAAATTGCCTTTCAGTTATGGTCACAAAAAAAAGGCTTAATGTTGAGATCGGAAAGTGCGCCTAAATTTGCATTTTCCTCTTCTGATCATGGATTTAGTGAAACTAATATTGATGGCCATGAATGGCATGTTTTCAGTATCACCAACGGAACAGGTGAATATGTTATTCATGTGGGTCAAAAGGAAGAAATTCGGGCTGAATTGACAGATGAAATATCATCACAATTGGGCACTCAGTTTCTTATAGGGCTCCCTTTTTTAGGTGTCGTTATATGGTTTATTGTTGGTCTAGCGTTAAAGCCGCTGAATAGGCTGGAAAAGGCGCTTGCAAAACGAGAGGCTAGTTATCTTAAACCGTTATCAGTTGATAGATTGCCTAATGAAATTGTACCGGTGGTTAATGAAATTAATAATCTTTTTGTGCAGCTTGAACGTGCTTTTGAGCATGAGCGGCGTTTCACCGCGGATGCTTCACACGAATTAAGAACACCTTTGGCGGGTTTGTTAACGCAAGCCCATGTTGCCTTAAGAACAACTGATGAAGAGGTCAGAAAGCAGGCGCTTTCCCGTATTAAGCAAGCCGTTAATAGAATGACTTATATGGTTCATCAGTTGCTTACTTTTTCACGTATTGAGTCAAATACAGAGTTTTTAACCAAACAAAGCACCATGGTAAGTCGGGAAATTGTTCATGTTATCGCTGATTTGGAACCGGAAGCCCATAAAAAACAGATTCTTATTGAGTTTGTTGAAGATAACGCTGTACCAGTATTGGTCAATGGGCCCTTGGTTGCCATTTTACTTAGGAATATTATCGACAATGCCATCAAATATACGCCGGCAAAAGGCAATGTATTAATAACAGTCTCGGGGCGTGAGAAATATTTGCAAATATCCGTTGAAGATTCAGGTCCGGGAATAGCGCCTGATCAGTATGAAAAATCTTTGGAGCGCTTTCATCGTTGTGTTGAGACAGCCAATAGAGTAAAGGGAACGGGTTTGGGCTTCTCTATCGTAGATCGTATAGCGGCTATTCATAACGCTGACTTGATTTTGGGGGTGTCTCAATTTGGTGGTCTGAAAGTGACGGTATTATTTCCTTTGCCAATCAAACCTGTTGATCAATCCTGGCAAAAGAAATTAAGTTTCTTTCATATCAGAAAAAGTAGTTAATACGACTATACATATTGATTAGTATATTATCGTATGCTCAGGCTCATCAATAACCGGATTGGACAAAGTGCCAATGCCTTCAATTTCAATTCTGGCGGTTTGTCCGGGTTTCATATAGCCTCGTGGTTGCATTTTTACGCCTACTCCGCTGGGCGTTCCGGTAGTGATTACATCGCCAGGTTCCAGCGTCATGGCTTTCGATAAATAAGCAATCATTTCATAGCAATTAAAAATCATTTGCCGAGTATTGGCGTTTTGTCGCAGTTCATCATCAATCCACGTTTTAATGGACAGGTTATGAGGATCACGGAGTTCATCGGGTGTTACCAGCCAAGGCCCCAGAGGGCCGCAGGTATCAAAAGATTTGCCAATCATCATGGTAGGTGAGTGCATTTGCCAGTCGCGTATCGAGACATCATTAGCAATTGTAAATCCTGCAATGACTTGATGAGCCCTCTCTACGGGTACATGACGGCAACGTTTGCCGATAACAAAAGCCAGTTCGCCTTCGTAGTCGAGTTTATCAGATATTCTAGGTTTGTGAATGGCATCGCCAGAACCAATAACACAGCTACTTTGTTTGGTAAAAAAGCTCGGATATTCAGATTGCTCACGACCTGTTTCAGCGATATGGTCGGCATAGTTTAGACTGATGCCCAGATACTTTCCGGGTCTGGGAACTGGTGCATTTAGCTTGACTTCATTTAGTGTGATAGTTTTTTTGCCATGATTAATAAGGTGTTGCATTGCCAAGAGTGCTTTGGAACCAGCAGCGAGAAATTCTATCATTGATATAGGAATATCTGTGCAGCCCAAACTATCAATAACGGTATTATTAACCACTGCACCTACACGTGTTTGATTGTTATGAGTAAAGGTCACTAGTTTCATCGAATGTGAATCCTGTATGATGTTTGCGGTGGTTGTTTTATAACGAAGATCAACCTGTAAAAAAAAGATATAATATACAATTTTATGCAGAGGAACAGAATATGAACGAAAACTGGATTGCTCCTTCCATTCTTTCAGCCAATTTTGCCAAATTAGGCGAGGAAGTTGATAGAGTTTTAGCTGATGGTGCCGATGTGGTGCATTTTGATGTCATGGACAACCATTTCGTACCCAATCTCACTATCGGACCCTTGGTTTGTGAAGCCTTAAGAAAACACGGTATAACCGCGCCAATTGATGTGCATTTAATGGTTGAGCCAGTTGATCGTTTGATTCCGGATTTTGCCAAAGCTGGCGCTAGCATTATCACTTTCCATCCGGAAGCCTCTGTGCATATCGACCGTACATTACAATTAATTAAAGATTGTGGTTGCAAGGCCGGTCTGGTATTTAATCCCGGTACACCATTACATTATTTAGATTACGTAATGGATAAATTGGATATGATTTTGTTAATGTCCGTGAACCCTGGCTTTGGTGGTCAATCATTTATTCCATCTTCTTTAGATAAATTACGTCAAGTTAGAGCAAGAATTGACGAAAGTGGTTTAAATATTCGCTTGGAAATTGACGGCGGTGTAAAAACGGATAACATCCGTGCAATTAAAGCGGCCGGCGCTGATACTTTCGTTGCTGGATCGGCAATTTTTAGTCAACCTGATTATAAAAAAGTCATTGATGAAATGCGCGCCGAATTGGCATTGGCACGATAACCGTTGGTTGTTTAGTGTGGCACTATTTGCCTTAATTTATGAATAGTTTCGAATATTTTTTGCCAAACTCAATTAGTTCGTTGAATAACACTATGCACTATGCACTATGACCGCAGAACAATTTGATCAATATGCCCAAAAAGGCTACAACCGTATCCCGGTTAGTCGCGAAGTCCTAGCCGATTTAGATACGCCTTTAAGTGCATATCTAAAATTGGCTGATGGTGCGTATTCCTATTTATTTGAATCGGTTCACGGTGGCGAACAATGGGGGCGTTATTCCATTATAGGATTGCCTTGTAAAACAGTTGTTAAAATCAACGGTAAGCAAATTCGTGTAGAAAAAGACGGTGACTTACTGGAAACCGTAACACACGATAACCCGCTTGTCTGGATAGAGCAATTTACCCAACGTTATAAAGTACCTGATCTAGCTGATTTGCCACGATTTAATGGTGGTTTGGTGGGTTATTTTGGTTATGAAACCATTCGCTACATTGAGCCACGGCTGAATGGAGTAGAAAAGCCGGATCCGCTTGGCTGTCCAGATATTTTATTGATGGTTTCAGAAGAAATATTAGTGTTTGATAACCTGTCAGGAAAAGTATTATTGTTGACTCATGCCAATCCTGAAGAAGTCGATGCCTATAATAGAGGGGTAGCTCGGGTATCCGAGTTAGCCGAACAGTTGCGAGAAATACAAGCCAAACCACAAAAACATGCTAACCCTTCTAAGGTTGAAGAAGCTGATTTTATCTCTGGTTTTACTCAGCAGGGTTTTGAAGATGCCGTTTTAAAAGCCAAGGATTACATTACCGATGGCGATATTATGCAAGTTGTTTTGTCACAACGTCTGTCGATTCCTTATAACGCATCGCCGTTAAACTTATACCGTGCTTTGCGCTGTTTAAATCCCTCACCTTACATGTTTTATCTTAATCTGGATGATTTCCATATCGTTGGATCATCACCAGAAATATTGGTTAGATTGGAAGACAATACTGTTACGGTGCGCCCGATTGCCGGAACACGTCGCCGTGGTATAACACCCGAACAAGATATTGCACTTGAACATGAATTATTGGCAGATCCAAAAGAACTGGCTGAACATTTAATGTTAATTGATTTAGGCCGTAACGATGCTGGGCGTGTTGCTGAAATAGGAACGGTACAATTGACGGATAAAATGATTGTCGAACGTTATTCTCATGTTATGCACATTGTTTCCAACGTCACAGGAACACTGCAACAAGGTAAAAGTGCTTTTGATGTATTGGAGGCAACTTTTCCAGCAGGAACAGTGAGCGGTGCGCCAAAAATTCGTGCCATGGAAATTATTGATGAACTAGAACCTGTAAAGCGGGGCATTTATTCCGGTGCTGTCGGTTATATTGCATGGTCCGGTAATTTGGATACAGCTATTGCTATTAGAACCGCTGTTATTAAAGATAATATGTTACATATACAAGCAGGTGCCGGCATCGTTTATGATTCTGTGCCAAGAAATGAATGGGATGAAACCATGAACAAGGGTCGTGCTATCTTCCGAGCCGTCAGTATGGCGGAAGCAGGTTTGGAAGGAGAGAAGGTATGAGCGCAGTAAAAGTGGTTATGGTCGATAATTACGATTCGTTTACTTATAATCTAGTGCAATATTTTGGCGAATTGGGTGCAGATGTCACGGTTGTACGTAATGATCAGGTGACAGTTGCGGATATAGAAAAACTGGCGCCGGATAAAATTGTTATTTCCCCTGGTCCTTGCACGCCTAAGGAGGCTGGTGTATCCGTTGAAACCATTTTAAAATTTGCCGGGAAACTCCCTATTCTCGGTGTTTGTCTGGGTCATCAAAGCATAGGTTATGCTTTTGGTGGCCATGTTATTCATGCCAAACATATCATGCATGGTAAAACATCTCTGATTCATCATCATAATGTCGGTGTGTTTAGAGACTTGTCTAATCCCTTTACCGCTACCCGTTATCATTCTCTGGTTATTGAACAGGCAACGTTACCTGATTGTCTTGAAATTACGGCGTGGACACAAAATGAGGGTGGAGAATTTGATGAGATTATGGGTGTCAGGCACAAAACCTTGGATATAGAGGGAGTACAATTTCATCCGGAATCCATTTTGACTGAACATGGACATGATTTATTAAGGAATTTTTTGGAGAGGTAATATAGCAAGTAATGGATATACAACAAGCTTTACAAAAAGTACTTAACAATAAAAATCTTACCATTGATGAGATGTGTGATGTTATGCGCCTTATTATGTCTGGTAAAACAACTGAGGCACAACTTGGCGGATTTTTAATAGGGTTGCGATGTAAGGGTGAAACCATCGACGAAATAGCTGCTGCTGTTCAGGTAATGCGTGAGTTGGCAACTAAGGTTGTGATTAATGGTCAGCATGTTATTGATACTTGCGGGACAGGTGGTGATGGTGCTAACACCTTCAATATTTCAACCACTTGCGCTTTTGTAGTTGCAGCGGCAGGGGGGCAGGTTGCCAAGCATGGTAACCGTTCAGTATCAAGTAGTTGTGGCAGTGCTGATTTGCTTGAAGCTGCAGGTGTGAATCTGGATTTGAGTGTTGAAAAAGTCACGCAGTGCGTTAATGAACTGGGTGTTGGATTTTTATTTGCACCCAAGCATCATGGTGCAATGAAACACACTATTAAGGTACGTAAAGAAATGGGAGTTAGAACCCTGTTTAATTTATTAGGCCCTCTCTCTAACCCAGCTGGGGCACCCAATCAGTTAATAGGCGTGTTTGCAAAAGAGTGGGTTGAGCCTATTGCGCAGGTCTTAAAAAAATTGGGTAGCCACCATGTTTTAGTTGTACATGCGGATGATGGTTTGGATGAAATCAGCATTGCATCAGCAACCACGGTTGCTGAACTTAAAGAGGGTGAAATTTCTACGTATACAATTTCGCCCGAGCAGTTTGGTTTTGAAAGAACCAGCCTCAATGAGTTAGCAGTTGTCGATGCTGAATCAAGTTTAGTGATGGTAAACTCAGTACTAGCCAATAAAATTGGCCCGGCCAGAGATATTGTTTTATTAAATGCAGGGGCTGCGATTTACGCGGCAAATATTACTGAGTCTTTAGCCGCAGGCATCAAAAAAGCCGCTCAAGTTATCGCCAGCGGTGCGGCAAGATCTAAATTCGATGCATTAATTGCGTATTCAAAAACTTCATAACAGACTAAAAATGACTAATACACCTGATATTTTAAAAACTATTTTAGCGAAAAAAGCGGAAGAAGTAGCTAGACGCAAGTCCGGTATGTCTATAGCCAATCTTGAAGAAATTGCCTCAGTTGTAGAACGCCCCCGTGGTTTTTATAGCGCTATCCAACACAAGGTGTTGGTAAAGAAACCGGCGATTATTGCTGAAATCAAGAAAGCTTCACCCAGTCAGGGCGTAATTAGGGAAGATTTTCAACCTGTATTGATTGGTCAGGATTATGCCATGAATGGCGCTACTTGTTTATCGGTGTTAACGGATAAAGAATTTTTCCAGGGTTCGGAAGCGTACTTGCAAATGGTTAGGGAGCGTTGCCCACTGCCGGTATTGAGAAAAGACTTTATGATTGATGCTTATCAAGTCTATGAAGCGCGTGCCTTGGGTGCAGATTGTATTTTGCTGATTGTCGCGGCATTGGAAGATAGTTTGATGCTTGAGTTATCAGATACTGCCACAAAATTGGGTATGGATGTATTAGTTGAAGTTCATGATGCTAAGGAGTTGCAAAGAGCGCTTAAGCTGGAAACCAAATTAATCGGGATCAACAACCGTAATTTACGCACTTTTGAAACAGCACTCCAAACAACGTTAGATTTAAAACAGCAAATTCCGGCAGATCGTATTGTTATCACAGAAAGTGGTATTCATACCGCTGATGATGTGAAACTCATGCTGGATAATGATGTTTATGCTTTTTTAGTGGGGGAAGTATTTATGCGGGCTGAAAGTCCGGGTAGAAAAATGCGTGAGTTGTTTGCATTGTAAGGTTTAACCGGTAGATGGGTATTGCCTGCTTTGCTCACCCTAGACGATTGAATTCTAGTTGTTAAGTTTTTATTTATTAGTTCGGTTTTTTGAAGATATTGTTAGAGAGTGTTTTGTCTTCGTCTTCTTCGGATAGAAGTAGGTCATTTTCTCCGACAGTGCTTATATTTTCAGTGCTTAGCTTGATCATTAAACGCACTTCATTTCTTGAATCTGCCGAATTCAAGGCATCTTCATAACTTATTTTTCCGGCTACATACAAGTCATAGAGAGCTTGGTCAAAAGTCTGCATGCCTTGTTCGCGTGAATCTTTCATTAATTCTTTTAGCCTATGAATTTCACCTTTACGGATATAGTCTTTAGCCAATGGCGTATTAATCAATATTTCAACGGCTGGATAACGGCCTTTGTCATCAGATCGTTTAATTAATTGTTGAGCAACTATTCCTTTAAGATTTAGGGATAAATCCATTAATAATTGATCATGCATTTCTTCAGGAAAGAAGTGTAAGATGCGGTCCAAGGCCTGGTTGGCATTGTTTGCGTGGAGTGTGGACAGGCATAAATGTCCGGTTTCAGCAAAAGTAATGGCATTTTGCATGGTTTCACGGGTTCTAATTTCACCAATCAGAATCACATCAGGTGCTTGACGCAATGTATTTTTTAAAGCCACTTCATAAGATGCAGTATCAATGCCCACTTCGCGTTGCGTGACAATACAACCTAAATGTGGGTGTTGATACTCTATGGGGTCCTCAATAGTAATAATATGACCATTGCTGTTTTGGTTGCGATGTTTTATTAAGGCAGCCAATGAGGTTGACTTACCTGTGCCGGTAGCGCCAACAAAGAGAATGAGGCCACGTTTTTCCATGATCATCTCTTTTAAAATAAGTGGTAAATGCAAAGCTTCTGCATCAGGTATTTCGATTGCAATACGCCGCATGACCATACCAGCGCAATCTCGCTGGGTAAATGCGCTGACCCTGAATCTTCCAAAATCGGGTATGCCGATGGCAAATTGGCATTCTTTGGTGCTCTCAAATTCGTCCTTTTGCTTTTGATTCATAATACTCAATATAATCTCTAAAGCTTGCTCTGCTGTTAGGGGGGTTTTTGAGGTTTCAATGATTAGGTTGTCGACCTTAATGGAAGGTGCTCTCCCTGCTGTTATAAATAAATCAGACGCTTTTTTCTGATCCATCAATGTAAATAAGGCATTAAAATTCATAACAATTTCTCAAAGAAATGCGTCTTTGTTAACGGCTTTGGTCATGGCTATTTTTGAACTGACCAAACCTTTGTCAACCAGTTCTTTCAGATTCTGATCTAATGTTTGCATGCCGTCTTTTCGCCCAGTTTGAATTGCAGAATACATTTGAGCAACTTTGGCTTCACGAATCAGGTTTCTGATTGCAGATGTGCCTACCATGATTTCATGAGCAGCTACGCGCCCGCCACCGACTTTTTTCATGAGTGTTTGTGAAATAACACCTTGTAATGATTCAGACAACATAGATCGAATCATATCCTTTTCAGCTGCTGGGAAAACATCAATAATACGGTCGATAGTTTTAGCCGCCGAGGTTGTATGTAAAGTTCCGAAGACAAGATGACCCGTTTCCGCGGCAGTTAAGGCCAAACGTATGGTTTCCAAATCTCGCATTTCTCCTACCATGATAATATCAGGATCTTCACGAAGTGCTGAGCGTAATGCTTCATTAAAACCATGAGTATCACGGTGAACTTCGCGTTGATTAATTAATGATTTTTGGCTCTCATGAACAAATTCGATAGGATCTTCGATTGTTAATATGTGTACATAATCATTACAATTAATGTGATTGATCATCGCCGCTAGCGTTGTTGATTTGCCTGATCCTGTTGGGCCAGTGACTAAAATAAGTCCGCGAGGCTTTCTGGTTAATTCTTCGAAAAATGGCGGTGCCGCGAGCTCTTCAAGTGACAACACTTTTGAGGGAATAGTTCTGAAAACACCTGCTGCCCCCCGTTCCTGATTAAATGCATTGACACGAAAGCGGGCAATACTAGGCAAGGCAAAAGAAAAATCGGTTTCCAAAAATTCTTCATAATCTCGACGTTGCTTGTCATTCATTATGTCGTAAATTAAAGCGTGCACCGTTTTATGATCAAGAGCAGGCAAATTAATTCGCTTAATATCACCATCAACTCGTATCATGGGAGGTAGACCTGCAGATAGATGCAAATCGGAGGCGTTATTTTTTACTGAGAAGGTTAGCAACTCTGTAATATCCATTAGATTCTCTGGTAAAGTAACTAATAAAAACAACTTACTTATTGATACCATAGTGCAACTCTTCATTATTTTGAATTGAATGTGACAAATTATAAGAATAAATGTCATTTTAAATATTTCTGATATCTATGATAAAGACCAAATTGGAGTGCTTGCTTGCTCAAATAAGGCAGGCTGAAATAGCTTATGAGCGTATACCGGGATCGGTTTTATTATTAGCGGTGAGCAAAACCAAGACAGCTATGGAGATTGCTCAAGCTTATAGTGCTGGTCAGCGACATTTTGGTGAAAATTATTGTCAGGAGGCGTTGAAAAAACAATATGAATTAGGTGCATATGATATTACGTGGCACTTTATTGGACCAATTCAATCAAACAAAACCAAATTAATTGCCAAGCATTTTTCTTGGGTTCACAGTGTAGATAGCTTAAAAATTGCCAGGCGTCTCAGTGAGCAACGTCCAGATTCATTGCCACCATTGAATGTTTGCATACAAGTTAATATTAGTGGTGAACATAGTAAATCTGGTGTTAATCTTCACGAATTATCGCAACTTTGCGAAGATGTGACAGCATTGCCTAATATAAAACTGCGTGGAGTGATGGGGGTTCCAATGCCTGAAGACGATTTTGAATGCCAGCGAAAACCTTTTAGAACTCTTTTTCAAGCGGTTATAAAGTTGAGTAATTATGATTTGGATACCTTTTCATTTGGCATGAGTGGAGATTTAAACGCAGCGATTGCCGAAGGTTCCACTATGGTAAGAATTGGTACCGCATTATTTGGTAATCGAGGATAGTATATTTTGCGTATTGTTTGTGTACTCGGTCTTATAGTTGTTTCAATTATTGAGATTGGTCCTGTGCCAATTACCCCGATACTTTTAATTTGGGTTGTCATTTTCAGGCCGACTTGGTTTTACCAATTTGTACTTAAGGTTTACGGAAAAAAAGACAGACAAAGTTAATGATAGTAATGAAATTGGCGAGTGGGTTCAGCCCCAGCTTTATTATGGGCGATCCATTCTAGTGCGTTTCTTGTTAGTGTAGTCAGTTTTAGTTAGCCATTGTGGAAGTAAGTAAGCAATCTGTAGCGATTGGTATATAAATTGCCTGTAAATAATCAAAGTTTAATCCTAACAATGATTGATAAAACTATGTATAAACGGATATTAGATAATCTTAATACTGCAATTTTGTTATTTGATAGTGAGTTAATGCTTACTTATATTAATCCGACAGGAGAAATTTTGTTGGCTGATAGTTCGCATCACTTGGTAGGGCAAAGTGCAGATGAATTATTTAAGTATTCTGACCCTTCTTTGCTTATTAATGTAAAACAATCTTTGTCAATGGCAGAGCCGTTGGTTGATAGAGCACTAACACTAAATCGTATCAGTCATAATGTGACTACCAATTTTAGCGCGACCCCTTTGTTGGTTAACGAGCAGGTTAGTGAAATATTGATTGAGTTTCAGCAGATAGATAATCACTTGCGTATATCGAAAGAGGAGCAGTTATTAACGCAACAGAATACTGCTCGTTTATTGGTAAGGGGGTTGGCACATGAAATTAAAAATCCGTTGGGTGGATTGCGCGGTGCTGCGCAATTATTAGATATGGAGTTAAACGATCCGGAGCTTAAAGAATATACTCAAATCATCATCGATGAATCAGATCGCCTACAAGCCTTAATGGATAGAATGCTGGGGCCTAATAAATTACCCAATAAAAATACACTTAATATTCATGAGGTTTTAGAAAGGGTAAGGCAATTGGTTCAGGTTGAATCTCCAGGTGGACTTATTATCGAAAATGATTATGATCCTAGTATTCCTGATATTTATGCAGATAAAGATCAACTTATTCAAGCTATTTTAAATATTGCTAGAAATGCTTTGCAGGCAATGGAAGGAAAAGGTCGTATTATTTTTAAAACACGGATTTATCGGCATATGAATGTAGGGCACAAACACTACAAATTAGCGGTTAAGTGTGACATTATTGATAATGGGCCCGGTATAGATCCCAATATGATGAGTCAAATATTTTACCCCATGATCACAGGGAGGGCAGAGGGTACCGGTTTGGGTTTATCAATTGCACAGGCATTGATAACTCAAAATAATGGCATGATTGAGTGTAATAGCGAAGCGGGAAATACGGTTTTTTCAGTGTTATTACCTATGGGGACAGACAATGACTAGGTCTGATAGGGTTTGGATAGTTGATGATGATAAATCGATACGTTGGGTGGTTGAAAAAGCGTTGCAAAAAGCGGGAATAATTACGCGTAGTTTTGCTGCTGGAAAGGATTTATTAACGGCTTTACAGAACGATTTACCTGACGCATTGATAACTGATATTCGTATGCCTGGTATGGATGGATTGGAGTTATTAGACAAGATTCAGGTGAGCAATCCAAATTTACCAGTTATAGTGATGACCGCTCATTCTGACTTGGAAAGTGCGGTGTCGGCATTTCATGGCGGTGCCTTTGAATATTTACCCAAGCCCTTTGATATTAAAGAAGTAGTAAATCTCGCGCAACGTGCTTGTATTCATGGTCGACAACAAGAGGATACCTCGCTTGCTGTTTTGGCAAATAGTGAGCCTACGCCAGAAATTATAGGTGAAGCACCCGCAATGCAAGAGGTTTTTAGGGCAATAGGGCGCCTCGCTCGTTCCCATATTACTGTTCTTATTAATGGTGAGTCCGGTACCGGTAAGGAATTGGTTGCTAAGGCATTGCATCGTCATAGTCCCAGAAGAAACAGTCCTTTCATAGCATTAAATATGGCTGCTATTCCCAAAGATTTGATGGAGTCTGAGTTATTTGGACATGAGAAAGGGGCGTTTACCGGCGCTCAATTAAGGCGAGCTGGCCGTTTTGAACAAGCTAATGGCGGCACCCTATTTCTTGATGAGATAGGCGATATGCCAGCAGAATTACAAACACGTTTATTAAGAGTTTTGGCAGATGGTGAGTTTTATCCAGTCGGAGCACATCTTGCTATTAAAGTGGATGTACGTATTATTGCTGCTACACACCAAAATCTTGAAATATTAGTTGATCAAGGTCGTTTTCGAGAGGATTTGTTTCATCGTTTAAATGTTATCCGTATCCATATTCCCGCCCTCCACGAACGCAAAGAAGATATTCCTTTGTTATTGCATCATTTTTTGCAGCAGGCGGCTACTGAATTAAGTGTAGAAAGTAAAATTTTAAGTGCGGAAGCTGAGGCTTACTTGAGTCAGTTAGATTGGCCGGGAAACGTAAGGCAGTTAGAAAATAGTTGCCGATGGTTAACGGTGATGGCGTCAAGTCGAGAAATTCAGTTGCATGATTTACCTCCTGAGCTGTTAAATTGTACAACGACAAAAGAGCTTTCAGGATCTGACGATTGGCAATCTTTGCTTAGAAATTTTATAGATCATCAATTACAGGCAAAAGAAGAGTCAATTGCAAAACAAGTGATCCCTAATGTTGAAGCTATTTTGATTAAAGCCGCTTTGAATTTCACTCACGGCAGGCGCCATGAGGCAGCAATTTTATTAGGCTATGGTCGAAATACCCTGACTCGTAAAATAATGGAATTGGGTATTAAAGAGTAATTTGGGATCCAATTAATTTTAATATCAGACAGATAGTCATTTTCTAATAGTGGCTCATGTCATATTTTATGGCCTGTATTTGGGCGGACAAAACCTGCGCTATTAGGTTATAAAAATCCCTTCTGCTGTAGACATTAACAGCACAATGATGCTGAGTAACAATTACATATCCATGTAACAATCCTATCTTATTTGCACCACAATAACTCACAAAAAAAATATTGAGCGATTTTGGTGCGCTTCTTAAAAATCTTTAACTTAATAAATAGCCCTTTCATAACCCACGCTAAAAAATTTTTTGTATTTATTTAGCAATAGAATGCGCGAAGCTAGATATTGATAACCTTATCAAAGACTATCTTTGCGTTATGGCGAGTCAATTAGATTAAATTATAAAGCATACTTGGCACAATCCATGCTTTGAGTATTATTGAGTCGTAATTTTAAAATGAGAGGATCAAATGAAATTAATAACTGCAATTGTTAAACCTTTTAAACTGGATGATGTACGTGAGGCACTTTCAGACATTGGAGTGTCAGGGGTCACGGTAACCGAGGTAAAAGGTTTTGGTCGTCAAAAGGGGCACACTGAACTTTACCGTGGAGCTGAATATGTTGTAGATTTTTTACCTAAAGCTAAAGTTGAGGTAGCGGTCGCTGATCAGTTAGTCAGTCAGGCGATTGAGGTAATTACTAAGGCTGCTAATTCTGGAAAAATTGGTGATGGTAAGATTTTTGTAACTAATTTAGAACAGGTTGTCCGGATTCGTACTGGTGAAACTGGCGATGACGCACTTTAATCTTTAAGGGGGAAGTATGAAGTATTTATTGAAAAGTTTTATCTTGTTTGTTTCGCTCAGTTTTTCTGGGTTTGCATTTGCAGAAGCAGTTATACCTTCGGTTAATAAAGGTGATACCGCTTGGATGATTGTAGCAACAGTATTAGTTATTCTTATGGTTGTTCCGGGACTGGCATTATTTTATGGAGGTATGGTAAGGGCAAAAAATATGCTTTCAGTCTTGATGCAAGTCTTTGTGATTTTTTCAATGATGGCAATACTATGGTCAATTTATGGCTATAGTGTTGCTTTTACAGAGGGAAGTCCTTTTATTGGTGGTTTTAGTAAGCTGTTTTTATTTGGTATTACACCTGATTCAATGGCTGCTACTTTTAGTAAAGGTGTATATATACCAGAATATATTTACGTGGCATTCCAGCTAACCTTTGCTGCTATAACGCCTGCCTTAATCATTGGAGCATTTGCTGAACGAGTAAAATTTTCAGCAATATTAATTTTCATGTTTATTTGGTTTACGTTTGCGTATCTTCCAATGGCACACATGGTTTGGTATTGGGCTGGTCCTGATGCTTATACTGATGCAGCGGCTGGAAGTGCTGCGGGTGCGACAGCTGGCTTTTTGTTTCAAAAAGGTGCTTTAGATTTTGCAGGCGGCACGGTTGTTCATATCAATGCGGGTATTGCTGGCTTGATAGGCTGCTTGATCGTCGGAAAACGTATTGGTTATAAGAAAGAGTCACTTGCTCCTCACAGTGTCACCATGACAATGATTGGTGCATCTTTATTATGGGTAGGTTGGTTCGGTTTTAATGTAGGCTCAAATCTTGAAGCCAATGGTCTATCAGGCTTGGTATTTATTAATACCTTGCTTGCTAGTGCGGCTGCTACACTGGCTTGGAGTGGGGCAGAATGGATTATTCGAGGCAAACCCAGTATGTTGGGTGGTGCATCGGGTGCTATCGCAGGATTGGTAGCAATTACCCCTGCTTGTGGCTGGGCAGGTCCAATGGGGTCTATCGTATTGGGATTGGTCGCGGGGATTGCTTGTTTTGTTGCCGTTACCAGTTTGAAAAGTCTGTTGGGTTATGATGATTCATTGGATGCATTTGGTGTGCATGGCGTTGGTGGAATTATTGGTGCTTTGGGAACTGCTGTAGTTGCAAGTCCAGCCTTAGGAGGTACAGGTGTTTGGGATTATGTTACCAACAGTGTAGCTGAGTACAGCATGTCTACCCAATTTATTAGTCAAGCCTGGGGTGTCGGGGTCTGTATAATTTGGTCTGGTATAGTTTCTTATATAGCTTTCAAGCTAATTGATATTGTAATTGGTTTGCGTGTTAGTGAAGAGTCAGAGCGTGAAGGACTTGATATTTCAGAACATGGTGAGACGGCGTATCACATGTAAGTTTAACGCTTAAAGTTAATTAAAACGGGAGCTTTAAGCTCCCGTTTTTTTACGACATATTATATCGCTAATGAAATACAGAATGATTTCTTAGTGGTGTAGTTTGGCTTTTAACATTTTATTAACTTCTGCCGGGTTAGCTTTGCCCTGCATCTCTTTCATCACTTGTCCGACAAAGAAGGCGAATACTTTATCTTTTCCGCTACGGTATTGTTCAACTTGATCGGCATTTTCGGCAATTATTTTATCTATAATGGTTTCAATTGTACCTGTGTCGGTGATTTGTATTAAGCCTTTTTCGGCAATAATGTCATCTGCTGTTGAGTTCGATTGCCAAAGGGCTTCAAAAACTTGTTTGGCGATTTTTCCAGAAATAGTGTTGTCTCTGATACGAGCCAATAATCCCGCCAAACGTTTGTCACTGACTGGTGAGTCGGTAATTTCCAAGCCTGCTTTATTGAGTGCTGCAGAAAGATCGCCGGTTATCCAGTTTGCACAAAGTTTAGCTTCGCACCCCGATAGTTTAACTACGGTTTCAAAGTAATCAGCCAATTGGCGAGAGCTGGAAAGAATGGTCGCATTTTCATCATCCAGATTATAAGCTATTTTGAAGCGTTGTTTCTTAGCATCTGGTAATTCTGGCAATGCCGCTTTTATCTGTGCTTTAAAGTTTTCATCAATGCTAACGGGCAATAAGTCTGGGTCGGGAAAATAGCGATAATCATTGGCTTCTTCTTTACTGCGCATGGAGCGTGTTTCATCTTTTACTGAATCATAAAGGCGGGTTTCTTGAATGATTTTACCGCCATTTTCTAATAGTTCAATTTGTCGTTCTACTTCATGGTTGATAGCTTTTTCTACAAATTTAAACGAGTTGATATTTTTAATTTCTGCGCGTGTACCAAATTCTGTTTGGCCTTTTGGTCGCACTGAAACGTTTGCATCGCAACGAAATGAACCTTCTTGCATATTGCCATCGCAAACACCTAAATAGCGAACTAATTCATGGATTTTTCGCATGTAAGCAACTGCTTCTTTGGCAGATCGCATATCCGGCTCAGAGACTATTTCCAATAGCGGAGTGCCTGCACGGTTTAGGTCAATACCGGTTAATCCGTGAAAATTTTCATGTACAGATTTGCCTGCATCTTCTTCCAGATGTGCGCGAGTAATACCAATGCGTTTAGTCATGCCATCAACGTCAATATCTAAATGGCCTATACCTACAATGGGAAGTTCCATTTGGCTAATTTGATAACCTTTAGGCAAGTCGGGATAAAAATAATTTTTTCTGGCAAATACTGAATAAGGAGCAATGTAGGCTTCAATTGCCATTCCAAAAGTCACCGCCATGTGCACAGCTTTTTCATTTAAAACAGGTAAGACCCCTGGCAGTCCTAAATCAACCGCACAAGCTTGAGTATTAGGGTCAGCCCCATAGGCGGTAGGGGATCCTGAAAAAATTTTTGATTGGGTGGCCAGTTGAGCGTGAATCTCTAGGCCGATAACAGTTTCCCATTCCATCATTTTATCCTTACTTAAAACCTTTAGGTGTGTGTTGATGCCAATCGGTGACTTGTTGATACTGGTGCGCAATGTTTAACAAGCGGTCTTCAGCAAAATAATTACCAATAATTTGTAAACCCACTGGCATGCCGTCAATAAAGCCTGCAGGAATTGACATGGCAGGCAGACCTGCCAAATTTACGGCAATGGTATAAATGTCGGATAAATACATTTCAATGGGGTCGTCCATTTTTTCACCAATGCCGAAAGCGGTTGTTGGTGTTACGGGACCCATAATGACATCTACTTTAGCTAAACAGCTTTTAAAGTCTTCGCTGATCAAGCGTCTTATTTTCTGTGCTTTAAGGTAGTAAGCATCGTAATATCCAGTGGATAAAGCATAGGTTCCCATAAGGATGCGACGTTTAACTTCCTTACCAAAACCTTCTCCACGAGAGCGTGTATATAAATCAGTTAAATCGACAGGGTTTTCACAACGATAGCCATAACGCACGCCATCGAAACGTGATAAGTTTGCAGAACACTCGGCTGGAGCAATAATATAATAAGCGGGGATGGCTAACTTAAGATTAGGCATGGAAATTTCTATAATCTCTGCGCCTAATTTACGGTATTCATTAATCGCTGTTTCAAGTGTTGCAGCAACATCATTATTTAGACCTTCACCAAAAAATTCT
>CAJAHC010000330.1 GCA_903939355.1 uncultured Methylococcaceae bacterium
AAATTTAATTATCGATCAACCAACCCCATTAAGCACCTCACTAAATATCCACTAATTGCTTAATTTTGACTGAGTCCAATGCATCGAATTATTAGGAATAAATTATTGTCGAGGAATAACACTGAAAACCAGACACTCAGAACAATAACTCCAATTTTTGTCAAAAAATCTTAATCATAAAAGCACTCCATATTGAATCAACCAAGGCTTTATAACTACAAATAACAACCCTGCCACACCGCAAGTAACAATAACAGGAATAACTCCAACCTTGTACCGGAACATTGCCAATAATGCACCAATACCAAGCAAAGAGGCAATCAAATCAAAATGTCCATCAAAACCTTGCGGCCACAATACGTGCCAAGCAAAAAATACGGCGAGATTGAGAATTACACCCACCACAGCAGCGGTAATCGCTGAAAGCGGTGCAGTAAATTTTAAATTGCCGCGCGTGGACTCTACTAATGAGCCGCCGGCAATTATCAGCAAAAAACTGGGCAAAAAAGTGAAATAAGTTACAATGACTGCCGCAACTACACCAGCCATAAGCGTCTCTTCTGAACCAAAAGGTAATTGGCTCCAGCCACCTAAAAATCCGACAAAAGTAACAATCATGATTAGCGGGCCAGGTGTCGTTTCACCCAACGCCAACCCATCAATCATCTGTGTAGCATTCAACCAATGGTAATGTTCAACAGCGCCTTGATAGACGTAAGGTAATACCGCATAAGCGCCGCCAAAAGTGAGTAATGCAGCTTTGGTAAAAAACCAACCCATTTGTGTCAGTGTACCGTTCCAGCCATAATTTGCAAATAAGTAGCTCATAACGCCACTCCACAAAATTAAACCGACCACAACAACCTTAAGCAGTTGAGCCCAACGAAACTTGGCATGCTCTGGAATGGGTGTGTCATCATCAATCAAAGCAGGACCGTAATTTTGTTCAGATGAACCATACCCAACGCCGACAATAAATTTATCAGGAGCAACATATCCACCAACGCTACCAAGACAAGCTGAAATTAACACAATCAAAGGAAACGGAGCATGCAATGCAAAAATAGCGAAGAAAGCCAATGCTGCTAAAGTCCACAGTACGCTATTTTTTAAAGCTCGGGAGCCTATACGATAAGCGGCAAACAGCACAATAGCTGTAACAGCAGGTTTGATGCCGTAAAGCACGCCGGCAATTATAGGTAAATGACCGTAGCTTAAATACACCCAACTTAACAGGATTAACAGAAGAAGCGACGGCAGAATAAACAACAAACCAGCGACTACACCTCCCCAAGTCCGATGCATTAACCAACCTAGATAAATCGCAAGTTGTTGTGCTTCAGGCCCTGGCAATAACATGCAATAATTCAAGGCATGTAAAAAACGTTTTTCTGAAATCCAGCGTCGTCGCTCTACCAATTCTTGATGCATAATAGCAATCTGCCCAGCAGGACCGCCGAAACTGATAAAGCCGAGTTTGAGCCAGAAGCGAAAAGCTTCACTGAAAGTCACGGCAAGTGGTCGTTCCACGGAGTTCTCCTTGATCATGGATTTACTTAATGACAGTGGGCTGTTCTATTAAACCCCACAGCAAAAGAATTATGTTTGAAACTAATCCCCTTATCAAGATGCCTTTTTCAACTCACCCATACCATTAGGCTTTTTAACAACTTGCAATTGTGCTTTAAAGCGCTTTTGTACCGCCTCAATATGAGAAATAACACCTACGGTTTTTCCGTAGGTATGTAGATTTTCTAATGTACTAATTACCGTATAAAGTGAATCTGCGTCCAGATTACCAAAACCCTCATCAAGAAATAATGAATCCACCGATCGACCATTATTTGCCAACTCGGAAAGCCCCAGTGCTAAAGCCAAACTAACAACAAAACTCTCACCACCAGATAATGTTTTAGGTAAACGACGAACATTTGCTTGATAGGTATCTTCAACCTCTAGAGCTAATCCTTGCTCACTCACTCCTTGCCGTAAATAATAACGGCCACTAATTTTTTCCAATATACCGTTGGTCTGAGACAACAACTTATCAGCAATCCGCTGCTGTACCCTACGACGAAAAGCCATTCCACTTTCAACAGTAACAAGCTCCATTTCTGCAAAGTAAGGTTGAAATAACAGCTCTTGTTGTTGTAATCGCAACAGCACCTCATCATAAGTCTGCTGTAGTTGTTCTTGTTCACTAAGGAGTCTTTCCAGATGCTGAACTTCCATGCTTGTTATTTCTAAACGACCAGTAATATCCTTTAACTGTACTTCTATTGTTGTGATATCCAAATTTGCTAATTCTGCAATGGCGAAGTCAACTTGTAATTGTGCATGACTTAACTCCAACTCAATAGACATGGCATCCATTGTCTGTTCCAGTTCTTCTTTTTTACGCTCAATTGCGGGTTGATTTTCAATTAGGTCCAGTAATTCATTAATCTCCTGCACATTGGTATAGTTTGTTCCCTCCATCTTTTTTTGTATCATTTGCTGTAAAGCATAAGTTTCTGCTTCCAACTGAGTTAAGAAGCGTTCTTTTTCAGCAATTAATTTCTGCTTTTCGATAATCCCCAAATGCAGACCTATAGATTCTTCATTTTGTAATTGGTCGCTAAAAAAATCTAATCGTTCATTACAAAACGTTATTTCATTTTGACAAGCCATTTTCTTGGCTTGTAAATCTTCCAATTCTTCTGCCAAGGCTTTGTGACGGAAGGCATACCCATGATGGTCTTGCCTACGTATATTCAGTCGATCAAACAATACATCTTCCTGACCTTTAGCAGGTAGCTTCTCACCCAGTAGAAGTAACTGTTCCAACAGCTTATCTGCCAATTCTTTTTCTTGCGTTTGAGTTAATCCTAAAGCCGCGTTAATATCCATTTGCTCTTGGCTTAATCCTTCATTATTGAAGCCCATTTCCTGCGTTGCTAGCTGCAATTGGTCAATAATAATTACGCTCTTAGCTATTAAAAGCTTTATTTTTTTAACGCTCGCCTGCTTACTTTGATATTTAGAAGCAAAACTGACAATATCTGACAATTCACCGCTCTCTTTCTTTATTAGTTCCTTGATCAAGCCTAGATTAGTTATATCTAATTCAGAACTAACTATATTTAGTCGATTACACAAACTTAACCATTGAGCCCTAGTTTGGAGTAACTGCGTTTGTTTATCTTTATTATTTGTCGATTGCGTTTGTTTATCACTTATTTTAAGCCCCAGATTAATTGACGTTTCTTTTATCAGCCTTAATTTTGCTTTTTGATCAATCAAAGCCTGCTTTGAGTTACTAACGGCCGGAGGATATTTAGCGTAAGGATGTTGCAAAGCTCCGCATAAAGGACAAGGTTTACCGTCAACAAGACTATGCCTATCGGGAGCCATCTTTTTCAATAAAGACTCTCGAGCAATTGACTCTTCAAGCACCCGCCTGATATTTTCTTCCCGTTTTAATTCCTGCTTGAGTTTTTCAAATTCAAGATTCAAAATCTCTTCGTCCTGATCCGGCTGGTCTTTACGTCTAAATAAGGAAAAAAAACCTGAACTACTCGACAATTTTTGATGTTTTTGTGCTAACTGGTAAAGTGTCTGTAGATTTGTGACTCGCTCTTGCTGATCTAACCTGACAATCTCAATGTCACCTAACGTATTAGCTTTTGACATTACCTCAAGTTCTTGCTCATCAGCTTCTAACTGCTTTGTTAAATCCGCTTGTTTTTTAATTTCTTTAGCAAGCTCTGAGACATTCTTTCTAAAGGAAGAGGTAGTCTTTTTGGTCTGTTTGGAAAATAACTTTTGTTTTCCGGTTAATTCAGTAAGTTCCGCACGTAGTTTTTTTAATTTACCAATCTCGGGAAAATTTGTTAATAATATTGCGTCTGCTTCGTGGTCTTGAAGCCAGTCCGATACCGTTGTAAAAACAGCTTCTTTTTCAGCATGCTGCATCGATAAAGATTCCCAGCGCTCCATCTCAGACTGCCTGCTCAAACTGAAGTGACTGAGCTGTGCATTGATATTTTCTAATGTTTTCTGCTGCTCCGTAAAAGAAACCAGTTCCAAATTCTCCGGCACTTCTTTCTCGCTACCCAGTTTATTTTTTAATTGTTTAAGCTCATCCTGAAATTCATCCAGTACTAATTTGTCCTGATGGATAGCGTGATTTTTATCTTTAAGTAAGCTGATATCATCTTTAAAAATTAATGCATCTTGTCCTTTAATAATGCGATCTAAAATCGCTTGGGTATTTTCAGCTTGTTTTTTTGTGTCTGCCAGATTGTTTTCTTGCTCAACAATCTTCTTTTTTATGACTTCGTTGTTAATTAACAATGTTTTTTGATCTTTTAATCTGCTCTGATCTTCCTGCAAAACCAATAAATCATCTTTAAAATCCATTAAATCATGTTCTGCAGCTTCTTGCTTTTCAGGCTCTATCAATTGAATAGCCGCTAAATTATTTTTTAAAAGATCCAACTCCATTTGTGCATTTTCAGCATTATCAACAATTTCTTTCTTATAATCTGCGTAAATATCGGTACTGATAATTTTTTCAAGAATGTCCATGCGTTCACTGTCCCGCGCATTAAGAAAAGCAGAAAAATCTCCTTGCGCCAGCATAATTGAACGTGTGAAATTACGAAAATTCATGCCGGTAATTTCTGTTATTCTTGCACACACCTCATAGGGAGTGTTGGCCAGTACCTGGCCATCACTCAAGCGAACCAATTGCATTTCCGGGAGCATTAATTCACGTGTTGACTTACCTTCTGCGCGTTGCACATACCAACTTGATTGGTATTTTTCTCCGCTCAGAGAAAACTCAACTATTGAAAAACACTCCGCAGTTTGCTTGGTCATTACATAATCGGCTGGCCTATCAAAACGAAACGTTTCACCATATAAACCGAGGGTAATGACGTCTAAAATACTCGACTTACCTGATCCATTTGGACCGGTAATTGCAAAAACACCTGTATCAGAGAAAGGCGGCTGTTCAAAATTAACCTCACTCTCCCCCTCTAATGAATTAATGTTTTTAAAACGAATGTTAAGTATCTTCATAAGCCATTGTTTTATAGGTTTCTACTAGAAATCTGTGTATGATTGTGCAAGTGCCTAGGCCCCGTTTTTATTATACTCCCATGATACACGATGGGACTAT
>CAJAHC010000331.1 GCA_903939355.1 uncultured Methylococcaceae bacterium
AGAGTATATTATGAATGACCCATTATTTGACACAACAAACGACGATAATTTAGTTTTGCATCCAGAAGACTTATCTTTTGACGATGATTCAATTGAGACTGTAGTTGTTCTCCCCTCAAAATTAGAAGGAGCATCCAATAAAACTGCCAATAATAGTGAATTTGATGCTACCCGTTCTTACTTGAATGATCTGAGTCGATCAAAACTCCTAACTGCTGATCAAGAAAAAATATATGGTGCTCGTGCCTTAAAAGGCGACCAAGTTGCCCGTAAAATTATGATTGAGAGTAACCTACGTTTAGTTGTAAAGATTTCTTACCGTTACCTAAACAAAGGATTGCCTTTACTTGATTTAATAGAAGAAGGTAATCTTGGATTAATACGTGCCGTTGAAAAATTTGACCCTGAAAAAGGATTCAGATTTTCAACCTATGCAACATGGTGGATAAGACAAACTATTGAGCGAGGCATTATGGATCAAACTCGCACTATTCGTTTACCTATTCATGTTGTCAAAGAAATGAACACATTTCTTAAAGCTCAACGACTTTTGGCACAATCCATGGATCATGATCCCACCCCTCAAGAAATTGCGGATTACATGGAAAAACCATTAGAAAAAGTTGAAAGAATGCTCAAGTTAAATGAGCGAGTAACCTCACTTGATGTACCCGGCGCTCGAAATATTGATAATCCTTTGGTTGATTCAATTGCTGATGAAGACTGCAAAAACCATGATGATGGCATGCAAGAAGATGCTATGAAACAAAACCTGTCTAAATGTGTAATGGAACTATCTGAAAAACAACGTGAGGTTATCTGCCGGCGTTACGGGATTTGCGGTTATGATGAAGCAACTCTTGAACAGGTCGCCCAAGAATTGGATGTCACAAGAGAACGCGTTCGACAAATTCAAATTGAAGGTTTAAAAAAATTAAAAGAAATTTTATTTTCTCATGGGTTTTCATTTGAATCTGTATTTAATTAACTAAATTCATGTGCTTTGGCCAATCTCTGTAATTAAAGACTTGGCCATTTACACGAACTGTTTCACAGGCTTTTGGTGAAATAGTCCCCATCACCCATTGGACGGCATTAAAAATGCCAACCGATAATATTCCATTATCAGGAAATCCTCGATCTACTGGCGTGTAAATAGCTGCTGCACCAACATTGACATCAACTGCCTCTGACCAAGAAGCATCACCAACCAATGATGCTTGCACAACATAACACTGATTTTCCAACGCCCTCGCCTGACATCCTATTTTGACACGATGGTAACCGGCAACCGTATCCGTACAACTGGGAACTAATATTAATACACAACCTGATTCTACCTGTTGTCTTGCAATTAATGGAAATTCGCTGTCGTAACAAATATTAATAGCAATTTTACCGAATTCTGTATTCAAGCATTTTATCTCTTGACCGCCTTCAATGAGCCATTGTTCTTTTTCAAATCGGGTCATCATTAATTTGTCTTGGTAATCAAGTTGACCGTCAGGCATAAATAAATAGGCTCGGTTTCGGTAGCTCTCAGATTCAATCAATACA
>CAJAHC010000332.1 GCA_903939355.1 uncultured Methylococcaceae bacterium
AAAAAGAACTTGCGCTTAATGCTAAAGAGCAGGCGCTCAAAGAAAAAGAACAGCAATTGTCTCTTAGAGAAATCCTTATAAAAAAGCAGGAACAAAAATTAAGGGCAAAAGAAAATAAACCTAAATATGTTTTTTTTGCCTGTATTTCATTAGCTCTACTTATTTACTTATTATCAATAACTGTCTTTCAGGTAGAGCCTATTGAGTCTGAGCTGCAATTGGGATCTTCTGTATTAAACCAAGAAAAGCCGGATTCTGATTGAAGTCAGAAAATTTAAGGGTAACGGCGAATCCTACCTATCATTTCGTTTATTAAATAATAGTCATTACTTTAATTCTTTATAGAGAAAATCACCAATCAACATGCGCAAACAAAATAAATTTAACGCTCTGCTAGGCATGCCTACTAAAGCGCTTATCGCAGACAGTGATGTTATTGATGATGTTCTAGCAGGAATTAATAGCTATGAAGTTCGTTCGCACGATAATTATCAATCCGAGTGTATTGCCTTAATTAAAAAAGAGAGCTCTCAAATAACGGCCGTTGCTAATTTAGTGAGCCTCCAAAAAACATTAGGTAACAGAAATAAGTTTCATATTATTGACTGTAACAACCTTCCTGAAAAGAACTTATGGTGCAGTGATAATTGGCTTCTAGTGTGGGTGCTAGAAAATGTACTGTCACTTGATAAACCGATAACATTTCCACGAACGTCTAATGTAGGTAA
This sequence comes from uncultured Methylococcaceae bacterium, assembly GCA_903939355.1. Taxonomy (GTDB): domain Bacteria; phylum Pseudomonadota; class Gammaproteobacteria; order Methylococcales; family Methylomonadaceae; genus Methylobacter_C. The sequence goes on from CAJAHC010000332.1 coordinate 729, forward strand.
CGAATGGATCACTCTGGATACATCCATTCAAAAGCAACTTTCAACTGTGCTCGCGGCGAGTAAATCTATTCCTTCTTAAGTTAACCTCTATAACTTAATGAAGAGCCAAAGATTAATATTAATCAGTAACGAAAAAAGTGATCTATAAGGTAAGGCAACTTAATGAACAGTATAGAAATAGAATCTGCAGAGCACTATTTAGCTGCGGCAGAACAAGGTGATGTGAGTGCCCAATTTAATCTCAGTGTGATGTATGCAAATGGTCATGGAGGATTAGTCCAAGATTTCATATTTGCTCACGTATGGGCTACAAGGGCAGCACATAATGGCGACAAAGAAGCCGGTCTGTTGTGTGACTTTCTTGCCGAAAACATGACCCAACAGCAACTGGAGTTGGCAAGAAAGATAAGCTTACAGTGTCGCAGTTATAAATTTTAAAAATACTCTAGATTAACTGTTGAATGTTTAACCAAGAAAACTAGAGATCACTCAATGAATAACACAAATATTGCACAACACTATTTAACGGCAGCAGAACAAGGTGATGAGCATGCGCAATTGAATCTCAGTGTCATGTATGCAAATGGTCAAGGAGGTGTAGAAAAAGATTATATATTTGCGTATAAATGGGCAAATATGGCTGCCATGAATGGTAATGAAGAAGCCGGGATGTTAACTGAATTACTTATACAGTATATGACCCGTCAGGAAATTGAGAGCTCAAGAAAGTTAACTTTGCAATGCCGAAGTAATAAATTATAACGGTCTTTTTTATTGTGGACATCTCAATTGGCGTTGCTAAACAATCACCTCATTTTGGAACTATTTTTAGACTAAATAGACAAAGCTAAAAACAAATAACGCTATAATAGATAGCAAATGTATTCGCGGGAAATAGGTAAGTTAAATGAAAATTTGTGACTATTGTGGGTTGGAAGCCAAGATATCTGGCTTTGAAATGGATCATGAAGAGGGTAAAAAGATTTTTTGTTGTGAAGGTTGTAAGGCTATTTACAAACTTTTTGGTGCTATGCCGGATGTAAAAAATAAAAAACCGGATTCTATAGTTACTCCAAATCGGCACTTATAATTGAGATGGTTTGCCGGTATAGGTTGCTTTGATTATGACAATTCAGTATTTAAGAGCGACTGTATTTGCAACTCTGCTATTTTTATTTGTAATACCTGCGGCTGCCCATACAGGTAAAGGTACAACGGATGACTTTGTTTCTGGATTAATTCATCCTTGGCAAGGATTAGATTATATTGAAGTAATGGTTGCTATTGGGCGTTGGGGTTGCCTGTTAGTAAAGCGGTAAGTTTGGCAATTACCCGCTAGTTTTTTATTGGCTATGCTAGGTGGTGCGGCAATGAGTTTACAGGGATTGACTTTAAGTTTTGCTGAGAAATGGGTTAATCTATCAGTTATTGTGTTTAGCCTGATAGTAGTTTTTAAACCTTCCCTTTCTTCAATAGTAGCTATTGGCATAGCTTCTTTCTTTGCCATCTATCATGGTTATGTTCATACTTCTGAAATTGAAGTTGGTGCAAATCCATCCAGTTATATAGCTGGGTTTTTACTTAGCACGACAATATTACATGGATTAGGTATTGCATTAGGTTTCTTATACTTAGCTAAGACAGATAAACAAACGCTATTCAAGCCACGACCAATAAGATCTTTTTTTTCTAAAGCAGTAATGAAATAAGCCAAACAAAAAGACGTATTTAGCATTTTTTTATCTTGGACGCGACTTTTAAATCAACACACAAGCGTATTTCTAATTTGAGCAGTTCAAACTCATCTAAAAA
>CAJAHC010000333.1 GCA_903939355.1 uncultured Methylococcaceae bacterium
CTTGTACTCTAGGAGTTTATTTAGCAATCCATGAATGCTTTGTAAAATCCATATTCTGACCTTTGTTTATCAGCAACATAAAGAGAAGCTTGATGGAAATAGTTTAGAGGAATGGATTGTCTTGAAAAGTTGTCTTTGTTTAGGATATTTGGATGCAAAGATAAAGTTGGTCAAAAGATAGAAGCTTAGAAGCTGATTAAGCAGTCTGTGGTAAAATAAGTCATGTTTATTCCAACAGTGATGAAAATAGCATTATTTAAAACAATAGAGCCTAAAAGTTTGAGTTGGGTTTGAATAGTTTATTTAGCTCACTTTTTTGTGTGTGATGGTTTGATAAGATGAGTGAAGAACACGATTACGATTATGAATACAATGACAAGGGTGAAATAGTTTATTACGCTGTTCGTCCCAATAAAACTCAAATAAAAAAAGACATGGCTGTACTTTTTGCATTAAGCGAAGAAATGTCTGAATTATCCGCCACCCAATTAAAATATCTTGAGCTTCCTGACATCATTCATAAGGCCGTTCAAGAAGTATCTGGAATGCCTCATAAAGGAGCAAGAAAGCGGCTTTTAAAATATATTACAGGCCAGTTGCATAAAATAGATGTAGAGCCTATTTTGGAAAAACTGGCTCGGATGAAAAATAAAAGTGCTCATGCTGTAAGGGAGCATCATATGGTAGAGCGTTGGCGAGATAGGTTAATTACAGGAGGTAATGAAGCCTTGACAGTATTTCTTAACGAGCAGCCAGATGCGGATCGACAGCAGTTAAGGCAGTTATTACGAAATGTCCAAAAAGAAAATGAAGCTTCTAAGCCCCCTAAATCTTCCAGATTATTGTATCGCTATTTGAAATCATTGTTTAATATTGAAGGCGAGACTGATTGGGAAGATAGTTCAGAAGATGATAATGAACAAGGAGTTGAAGAGAGTTCTGGATTTTTTGAAGATGACCAGGAATTTGAAGATGATCAGGATTAAGTGTCATTAAAAAAACTGCAAGCTAAGTTTCTAGTTTGTAGCCTTAGATTTTAAGCTTTAATTTTCAACAGACTTGTGTTCAGGTTGCTGAACTTCTGAAGTCAGATTCCACGCGGAAAAAGGGAAAGGTAAGGTTTCAGTATTAAAAGTTAGAAACAACAATATATGGTAAGTGTAGACTGACAAGCTGCGTCCAAAATTTAAAATATTGGGATTGGCTTTTCCTGTCAATAGGGTAGAGCCAACCTGGAGGATGATGACAGTCCAAATCATCATCCTCACTAACGAGCCAATAGCGGCAAAAACCAGCATGTAAAAGATTCGTTTCCAAGTGCTAAGTTGTTTTAGATTATAGTTGATTTGTTCATCCATAGTAATTAACCTCGGTTCATGATGTCGCGTAAATCAAGTGCAGCTGCATTTGCTCGCGCTATGTAATTAGCCATTGACAATGAATAGTTGGCAAAAAGACCATAGCCGCTGCCATTGAGAATCATGGGGCTTAAAACTGGAGTCAAGGCGTTTTCCATGGCTTTAATCATAATATCAACAGTACGCATGGCTCGTTTATCTAATAGAATGTCGGCAAAGTCATGTTTTATAGCTCTTAGGATATGTAGTAAAGCCCAACTGGCTCCTCGAGCTTCATAGAAGACATCGTCAATTTCCATCCATGATACTCTAGTTGTAGGCGTGCCTTTTTCATCTGCGGCTTGTTTTTCAAGTTCAGTCAAACCTGGGCCATAATTACCGCCAGCACTGTTTGCGCTTAACCTTGTAGATAGGCCTCCCAGACGTTTTATGACTACCTCGGTGTACTGCCAAAGATTATCGGCTCTGGAATAGAATTGTGCTTTTTTTACCGGACCACCATATTTTTGTAAGCGGGACATATACTTGTGTAGGGAATCAATGCCTTTTTGATATTCAGCCTCTGTTGATGGCAGTGCCCAAGAGTTATGCTCGTAATAGAAGTAGGGTTCTGCTATGGCTAAATCGGGATCTTCGGCAGATTGCGATTGATCTCTTGCAAAATGATTTCTTAGCGCAGTAGTTGCGTCACGTAACATAACCAATGCGCCGTATTCCCAATTAGAAATATTGTCAAGTAGTACGCCAGGAGGAGCTACATCATTAGTGATGTAGCCACCGCTTTTATGTAATAAAACTTCGGCGATATGAGCAAGCGTGTTGGTATAGGTATAGCCAACTGGTATTTCTGAGGTATTGGTTTCTTTTGCGCGTTTAAGGGCTTCATCCTGAATATTGAATTGTCCTGGCTCACTTCCCCACCAGGCACCCAAGATGGTTAGAATGACAAGTATAGCGAGGGTAAGAACACCAAAGCCCCAGAGTATACCTTTAGATTTTATATCATCTAGTGTGTCGCTTGATGCCATTTCAGTTATCCTGTTGTGGGTGTGTTTTGATAAGGTATATTGTTTTGCAATGAAAAAGTAGGATGCATGTTAGCAGGTTTTTTAATTTATTGCTTAGGAAGCAGTCGACTAGATGAATTTTCTTTTGGCTCTTGGATGCGCGCTATCATAAACATCGGCCAGATGCTGAAAGTCCAGGTGAGTGTATATCTGTGTTGTACTGATATTACTGTGCCCCAGTAACTCCTGAACGGCCCTTAAATCTTGACTAGACTCGAGCAGATGAGTGGCAAAAGAATGTCGTAGCATATGTGGATGAATATTTTCTGCAATC
>CAJAHC010000334.1 GCA_903939355.1 uncultured Methylococcaceae bacterium
CTATCAATAGCTCTTGCTGCTTTGTTTGCTTTACCCGTAGGAGCTGCTCCAGCTCCGCATGATTGCGTTACCCATTGCGCAACCCATACGGACAAAGATGCCAAGATGTGTACGGATCATTGCAAAGCAAGCCCCGCAGGCGGAGATCATGCTTGTGCAACGCATTGCGCCGCTCAACCTGGCGATAAAGATCAAGCTTGCGCATTACATTGTGCAAAATAAGATGAGCTAACTATCGTATCTTGCCTAAAAACAAGATACGATGGTATGAACCATCACGAAGCTATTATTCTTATGGGGTAATGGCTTTTTTTATACGAGAAGATAAATGAAAAAATGTTTTAAGGGGTTTGTCCAATTAGCTGTTGCTTTGACTTTTATCAGTTCGGCATACGCTGATAAAGCCGCTGTTACAAAAGCAATGGCAAAATCTATGCCCTCTATGAAAGTGGATTCGATTAAGCCTGCTGCTGTAAAAGGTCTGTTTGAAGTGGTAGCAGGAACTACTATTTATTACGTTTCAGAAGATGGCAAATATTTACTACAAGGACGATTGGTTGATATTGCTGCCCATAAAGATTTAACCGAAGAAAAGCTAAATGGCGCACGAAAACTGGCTATTGAAAAAATAGGTCAGGCTAATATGATCGTATTTAAGCCAAAGATTGCCAAATATACAGTGACTATTTTTACTGATATTGATTGTGGCTATTGCCGTAAGTTACATTCAGAGATAGATCAGTATTTGGCGCAAGGTATTACGATTCAATACCTGTTTTTCCCAAGGGCTGGGAAGGGTTCCGACTCTTACAACAAAGCGGTATCCGTTTGGTGTGCTGAAGATCGTAATGCAGCGCTTACAGCGGCAAAGAAAGATCAAAAGTTACCCGAAAAGACTTGCGACAACCCGGTTGATAAACACATGCAGTTAGCGGCTGAATTTGACCTCAAAGGCACGCCGATGATCATTTCAGAAAAGGGCATTGCTTATCCAGGCTATTTGCCGGCAAAACAGTTAGTTGAAGCCTTAGAAAATGAAAGTAAAACACAGTAGACTAAAAAAGCACTGCAAAATAATAAGCTCACGTTAATCGGCGGGCTTTTTTGTCCGATAAACATTTAAATAACCATTATCGTTACGCTAAATACCTCAATATAAGGCATATCACTTATTCAGTAAGTTATATGCCCACACCGCGACCATCAAAAACCCCTATAAACAAGCAATTTCGGGCTAAATTAACAACCAAAACTAATAGTTATAGCAACTACTATGCCAAAATCTGCGGCATAGTGTCGCGCGGCAATATGCCACATTTTCAATCACTTATAACGCCATTACAATGCATGCAACTCTTGTGCGCTCCTGCTCTTTAAAGGATTAGAGTTATCCTCCTTCCTCTTAATGCGGTCGGTGCTCCATGGCCGCATCTTTTTTTTAAACTGTTGGTGAACATTATGAGAAGAACTTGTTCAATTAATACGACTCATTCTTTTAATGACATAGGGTTGATTAGGCAAGCGGCATTCCACGAGGCCGGCCATGCGGCTGCTATTCATATCGGCAATAGACAAAAGCAATTACCGCCCATTTTTTTTCAGATTTTTATTAATCAACCGCATCCTACCAATTACCCAGACGGATTTTTGTCCTCAGCAAACGAATACAATAGCGCTTATCTCACTAAAATAGAGGGTGGACGTTTAATCCATACACTCCCTTCCTTCGTCGATAAAGCCGCCTATGATTTTACCGACTCACAAAAACAAGCCTATTTAGAGGCTTTTGAAGCCGATATTTTTAATTATCTAGTGGGGCCTATTGCCGAAGCCACTTATGTCGCGTTGCGCGATAACGAGCCAATCAATCCGCATTTAGTCGATTTAAATGCCTTGAATTTTTATGGCGGCCGTTCAGATTTAGAAGCAATTAATGATTATCTCGACTGCCTTAATCTGTCAACAGTTCAACGTGAGGAAAAATTATCTAGACTTTTTTTTGCAGCCTTTTCATTCATTAATGATGCGGAAAACTGGCATGCCATTTTAACCTTAGCGGAATATATTCTTTCCAGCAATAAAACGATCATCGACCATGAAGATATTATTACGGTCCTTGATAATAATAAATATTTTGTAGCCAGAACCAACTCATGGTTCTAATAACGTAAAACAACTTTACTAACAGACAGGCTGCAATGAAACAGCAATGGTTATTCTTTTTCAAAGCTATTATTGTAATGCCGAGCTGAGCGGAAAAACCTTCTCAGACGCCGTATATCGGGAAGTGGGCGTAGACAAAAACACCCGAGGATTAAGTGCACAGACTCTTCGTGTATTGGCTTAATCTACGACTGATAGTGAAAATTAAGTGAATGGGGGCTTAAAAGGCGCTATGAGTGCTGGAAAACGTAACCAGTCGATTTTGTAGGTCATTTTTGACTGTCAAGGCATAAAACACGAAAAATTAATTGAACTTGAAAAGTGATTGATTATGGAATTTTTACAGAAAAATATAAGTCGATTAGTCCTAGGTATCTTTTGGAGTCAGGTAGAGATTCAACTTTATTAAGGCATTTGACATAAAAATAGGTTATTTAACACAATTAGTATTGATTTTACTAATCACCTAATATCTATAAGAAATAATAACTGATTCAAAAAAAATGGATTTTAAAAATATTTTTTATTCTGGCACTATATTTGCTTAAAACTATGGGCCAACTTTCGGTTGGCATAAAAACAATGGGGAGGAGAGCTCTAAATCCTCACTTCTCTTTCGCTTCATTTTTAGAGTTTTTGCGAAACTCAATTTAAAAAAAAAAGGAAAAATTTTGAACACAATACCTTTTAAACAAAAAATCATATGCCTTATATCAGGCATATTCTTACTACAATTTAGTTTTAATGTGCTTGCCCATGGCGAAAGCACTCCTCCTAGTACCCCAACTTCTACAAGCCCTCTAACATCAAATAAATATGAGAATAAAGCACAAACCCTAATAATTAGAGCTGGTGCTATTTTTGATGGGACAACTTTTCTTGAAGGTAAGCATGACATACTCATAAAAAAAGGAAAGATTACTAAAATAGGGCCAATTAACACAATCAAAGTAAATGGTGCGCGTGTTATAAAAATTCCTGAAGGCACTATCCTTCCCGGTTTTATCGACATGCACACACACCATCTTAACAATAATGTGCCGGCACTACGTATACTTCAGCATGGCGTGACTACTGCACGTGACCTTGGGTCGGCAGAACCCATGTGCCGGCACTACGTATACTTCAGCATGGCGTGACTACTGCACGTGACCTTGGGTCGGCAGAACCCACCGGAGCAGTCATTGCCAAAAAGCCCTATCAGTTACGTCAATTTTATTCGGGCCCCATCTTGCAAGCACCTGGCGGCTATCCAGAGGTAGTGTTCTCAGGTTCCGGTGTTGAGGTGTCTGGAGATAGCGATGTAAGAGCAAAAGTGAACGAACTGTTTACTCTGGGCGCCAGCGTGATCGCAGTATCACTAGAGGATGGTACAGCATCCGGTGAGCCGTGGCAGTGGCATATGCCAACTTCGCTTCCACCATGGCCTACGCTTTCTGATGCAGACCTTGACTCTATTGTCGACGAAGCTCACAAAATAGGTTTAAAAGTAACGGCTTATTTTGGTAATAACGCCGGAGCACAACGCGCCCTTACTGCTGGCGTGGACGAATGGGCGCATATGCCTTGTGAACTTTTGACCGGCTCTGTTATTGATGATGCAGGAAGCAAAAAGATAGCAATTGATACAACCATTGACACTTTTGTTCAGTGTCCGGGTGTACATGAAAATAGTAAACTTCTTCTTGGAGCTGGAGCACAATTATTCTACGGCACTGATATGGGCCATTTGGATATCACACACGGCAATGACGCAAATGAAATTCACATGCTGGTTCATGCAGGACTTTATAATAACGGTTTTGATTTCCAGGCAGCACTCAGGGATGCTTTAATTGCTGCAACAAGTGCGCCTGCAACCTACCTAGGACTTCTTGCTCCACTTGGGCTTGGGACGATCGCGATAAATGCACCTGCTGACATTGTCGTTATCGGCAGTGATAGGCTGAAACTTAACTTCATGAAGGAGCTTGAATTTCCTAGATTAGTGGTTAAAAACGGCTATGTGGTTATTAATCGCCTTGCCGGAGAATAAATAAATTGACAGTGTTCGTTATTAATCGTGTGAATCTGATAACAATCATAACTCGTTTAATAACGAATACGCTGCAATACGTTGCTCTAAATTATTTAAACATTATAAAACTGTATTTTCTTATTAAGATAAATCTAACATCCAAATTAGTCGCACTAACTCCACTAAAGCAAAATCAATAATACATTTGAGAAAATGTCTATTGAAAGATAATCCATTATGGAATTTTTACAGAAAATAAATCGTGAGTCGTTACAGTCGCTGGTAATCCTTGATTGGGGTTATATAGATAGTCAAAAAAGTAAGGCCTTACAAAAAATACAAGTGCTTAAAGATGACTATGCCC
>CAJAHC010000335.1 GCA_903939355.1 uncultured Methylococcaceae bacterium
AGCGCCACCGGGTTCCACCGCACCGCCCCAGAAGCTCGCCGAGCGCCTGTTCTACCGCACTGCCGAGATCCGCGCCCGCGCCGACCTCGTCAATACCACCCTCAAGCCCGACCTCGTCCTCTGCCTGCACTTCAACGCCGAGGCCTGGGGCTCGGCGGCTAACCCGCTGCTGATGGACCGCTCGCATCTGCACTTGTTAGTCAACGGCGCCTACAGCGATGATGAAATCCGCTTGGCCGACCAACGGTTTGCGATGCTCCACAAGCTGCTCCAAGGCACCCATGCCGAAGAAGTGCTCATCGCCGCCAGTGTGGCCGAGGCGATGGCCGCCGCCACCGGCCTGCCGCCGTACCGCTATCCGGCCGGCTCCGGCACCGTCCTCGCCGTCCCCGGCCAGCCCTACGTCTGGGCCCGCAACCTGCTCGCCAACCGGCTTTACGAATGCCCGGTCGTGTTTCTCGAACCCTACGTCATGAACTCCCGCACCGACTTCGCCCGCCTCGTCGCCGGCGACTACGACGGCCAGCGGGAAATCAACGGCCAGTCCCGCCAGTCGATCTTCCGCGAATACGCCGACGCCCTCGCCGCCGGGCTCAACCGGCATTTCACCCGCTATCGCCAACCCGCGCCGCCATGAAACTCATTCGCCCTGTTCTCCTAACCGCCTGCCTCGCTCTTGCATGCGGCCTCGCCGCCGCTGCCGAACCGGCCGCCGCGCCGTGTCCCGCGACTTGGGCGAAACCCGTGATGCTGGCCGGCGTGCCCAACCTCCATCAGGTTTCCCCCACCCTCTACCGCAGCGCCCAACCCACCCGCGACGGCATGGCCGGCCTCGAAAAACTCGGCGTCCGCACCGTGGTCAACCTGCGGTCGTTCAACTCGGACCGCGACGAATTGAAAGGCACGAAGCTCGCCGAAGCCCACCTTTTCATGAAAGCCTGGCATCCCGAGCGCAAGGAGGTCATCGAGTTTCTGAAAATCGCCACCGATCCCAAACAAGGCCCGGTGCTCATCCATTGCCAGCACGGCGCCGACCGCACCGGCACCCTTGCCGCATGCTACCGCGTGATCGTCCAAGGCTGGACCAAGGAAGAGGCCATCCGCGAGATGACGGACGGCGGCTTCGGCTTCCACGAAGTTTGGAAAAATCTGCCCGAATGGATCGCCGATCTCGATGTCGATGCCATCCGCAAGCAACTCGGCATCCCCAAACCTCCAGCGACACCCAATCCATGAGCACGCCCGCCTTTGAAATCCAGCGCCACGTCGAGTTCTACGAAACCGACATGGCGGGCATCGTCCACTTTTCCAACTTCTTCCGCTTCATGGAAACCTGCGAGCATGCCTTCGTCCGCAGCCTCGACTTTGAAGTGCACGGCCTGCTTGATGGCCTGGAAACCGGTTGGCCGCGCGTCAACGCCTCCTGCGACTACCGCGCCCCCGCCCGCTTTGGCGACCTCCTCACGATCCGCCTGTTCATCGCGGAAGTCCGCACCCGCTCCGTCCGCTACCTTATTAAAATCATCCTCAGTGCAAGTACTCCAAAGTAACTAACGAGTTTATTTTTATGCATTTAATCCAATATCTTTATGCTAATGGCGTAAAAGATTATGAAAAAAATAGGTATAACCCACCACATTCTGAAAAAGCTATGATGACCGCATCTAGTAAAGAAATTAGAGACAAATGGCATGCGGAAAATAAATCCTATAACTTAGGATATGCTGAAGCTATTGAGCAATATAAAAAAAAGATAATGATAAAGCAGTGTTAGCTGTCAACTAATACTTCTGTCTGCATTTCATAGGCTGATCCATCATCCTTATTTACTGATAAGTAACTATTCAAAATCGCTTAAGCATTTGTTTATAATCTTTTAATGCCTGAAATTTACTAAGGGACACTAGCGGGACAAGTAAGCGTAAATAATCACAACAAATCACCTTATTGTTTTTTAATCCAACTACAGCTTTTCTATATCCATTGCTAGGTAGCCAAGATTACATTCATTAATTATTGGGTGACCAGTGAAATATTGATCAAAGCAAATATTATGGTAGGCGGCTCAAATTAATTATGATCAAATACCTATGCTAGCGAGGATAGGCAAGTTTTGTCATACGCCTGTTTATGACATTATGTCTTTAGCTGCCGATAATAAATCTAGTTGTATTTCTACTTAACATATACAGAAAAATTTTAACGTGAAGATAGGACTTTATCAATGAATTCAAATAGAAAATTAGCCCTTGGATTGTCATTAATAACATTGATAAATTTTGATGTCATTGCGGATACTTCATTTCCTTCTAGTATTTGCTTGCAATCAACATCGTCAACAGCTCCTGATGTATTCAAATCAACTTGGTATTTACATTTTTTTCCTTTAGACGGTGATAAGAATCTATATGCAGTTAATGGGTTTGAGCTAGGAGAAAAGGTTTCTCCAACTGAATCTTACGTAGATGGTATGGATGGAACTGTTGTTATCGCTTCAGAAAGTAATATGCTAAATTCCAAGGAAACCTTACATATTAGTCTTCAGGGCTCTGGGTCGGATTTAAAGAAAGATATTCATGACATGTGGCATACAGATGCTATTTTTGATCTTAATCCAGCTACATTTGGAGGTAATTTGATGAGTACTACAACTGATAGCATCATTCCTTCTGGGATAAAGCCTCATGAACCCGTTAAATCATCAATCACCAGAAATATTGTGGTGAAAAAAATTGCTTGTCCAGCTAGTGTCACTGATATTGTAAGTAAAAAAGATACGACTAAATAGTCGTTTGAATATAGGAAAGTCATTGCGATGGAAAATATCTAATATCCAACTACAATTAAAATGCTTGAATTGAAAAGCGACTCTATTCAAGTCTTAATTCTCATGTTGCTAGACCCTTATTGGGATCAGTTATAGTAAGTATTGAATCAAAATACTAACTTCTCTTGCTATAGGGACAGAAAAAAGCGTGGCAACATTGAGGATTATTTTTTCTAAATACCAGATTAACTTCAATACACAAGAGAAATGCTCAATAGTATTGAGCATACACTCCTATTCACAAATCCACTGAAATAGTCCTTGACAATATAGAAGCCTAATCAAGTTATCCTGTTACTTATGCACATTTCCCTATGAGCTCATATAGAAAAGGTAAAACGCTACCTAAATAAGCAAATAAGCAAATAAGCAAATAGATAAATCGTAACTACTTGATTTTTTTATTATTGTGTAACTTTAGACAATCTAAGTAATTTGGCTAAGTATTAAGCACTTAGGGACTTATGCTTAACTGTTTATCCACATTTTCTGGGCATAAGTTCATAAAGCAATATCTGTCAGATAATTAGGGGGGAATAGTTCAAATATTTTTATAAAAGGAACGTAACTGGTTAAAGATTGTTTTTGGTTATAGAAACTTCAGTATTTATACTGCGTTAAGTTTTGAGCATTGATTTATTTGGACAAAGGGCAACTATTTCTTCCTATAAGTTGGTAGAAAGCGCACCATCCTGCCCAACTTTCATAGAAGGTGAAAATAGAAAATGCAAAGGCAATCCAACTGCCTTGCCAATAAGCATAAGTTAACAGAAATATGGCTATAGCTAACCTTATAAGACGTCCTATTTTATTGATATTGCTTTTCATGTTTATCAGGTTACCCATGGAATTCAAATTAACATATCCCAAGAATGTGTTACTGGGGCTGGATGGAATATCTTGGAAAACAATCAGATTTGATCAGATTGACGATTCATCCTTGCCAATCTGATCATGACCTGCTGTAACACAATTTCTCCGACTACAGGTATATCCCATCTTAGAATAAAAGCAAATAATTGGTTGAAAGACTCTGTTATGCTAATGCCGAACCGTTCTACTTGGTGGAGGTGTGATATAAATTTTATCCAAGTTATTATCTAGTTTTGATGCTAAGGTTTCAACAGCTTTAAGTGTTAATTTTTTATCACTACCTTTGGTTTCCACAATATAATTTTCAATTAATCCACCTGTATCGGTCTTAATTAAATGCCCCATCAAATAAGCAAATAAATAACTCGGTTTATGCAATCGCCCTACTAAAACATAATCAGCGCCAGATTTTTTAGCTAGGTCTGCTGCAACATCATTATGATTGAAAAGATATCCGAAACCACCATTTGCTTCAATTTGTGCAGTCGAATTAATTTCAATGATTTTATAACCTGCTCTTTTTAATTCACCTTCCAACATACCCTTAATACTTGCAGTTCTATTGATTTCTGTAGGTATATTAGGCGCTAGGGTTACATCACTTAGTTCAAAATCCAAAATAGCAATGCTGGTTTGTGCATATAGTGTTGAACTAAAAGAAAGTAAGCAGAGTGTACCTAATAATATATTTAATCGTTTAAATGCCTTAGTTGTCATGATGACTCCGCTTGATTGGGAGGGCAAATGAAACTATCGATCCATTAATAAATTCCAATTGTTTGTTCCTAAAGAATATCATTAAAATAATTAAAAGAAATTGCTATTTATTTATTTTTTGTTATATAGCCAGTAACCGATGAGTAATGGTTAGAAACTCGTATTTCGGATTATCCTAAGCCTTAGTTGTTGTAGGATTATATTAAGCGAACCTATTTCTAATTATCATAATGCTAAAAATTTCTTTGTAGATGAATGGAAAAATACTGAAAAGTTTATTTAAAGTTATTGTTAATGTTTATTGTATAAGGACAATATAGATGATTGAATCTAACGAATTAAAGATACTGATAACTGGAGGTACTGGTTTTATTGGTAGTGAATTAACGAACTGCTTAATGAATAGAGGTTTTCATGTAACTGTTTTGAGTCGTTCCCCAGATTTGGCTAAAAATCGTTGTGGACTAGGTGTTAATGTAATAAGTAGTTTCAATGAAATTAAGGCTGATGATACTTTTAATATTGTCATTAATCTTGCAGGGGCGCCCATATTTGGGGAGCGTTGGAGCGATAAGCGTAAAATAATCCTTCGGGATAGTCGAATAAAATTCACTCAACAGCTGGTTGCTTGTTTGTCCTCTATGACCATTAAGCCTGAGCTCTTAATTAGTGGCTCAGCGATTGGTTTTTATGGGGATCAATGTGATGCCGTATTGACAGAGCAATCATCAGTAAAGTCTGATTTCTCCCAACAACTTTGTTTTGATTGGGAACAAGAGGCGAATAAAGCGATAGAATTGGGTATTAGGGTTTGTTTAATTAGAACAGGATTGGTTTTAGGTAAAAATGGTGGGCTATTGGAACGTATGTTATTACCCTACAAATTAGGGCTAGGGGGGCGTTTAGGTACTGGGCAGCAATGGATGTCATGGATTCATAGGAAAGACTGGATCGCTATTGCCCTCAGAATGATTGCAGAACCATCCATGCAAGGATCTTATAATGCAACAGCACCTAATCCGGTTACTAACGATGAATTCAACCACGCTTTGGCTAATACTTTAAGACGGCCTGCTTTATTGCCACTTCCCGCTTGGTTATTAAAGAAATTGTTAGGTGAAATGTCAGATCTGGTATTAGGGAGTCAACGTGTATTCCCCGAACGCTTATTGGCTGAGGGCTTTGAATTTCAATATCCTGAGCTCTCAGGTGCCTTGGCGGATATATTAAAAAAATAAGGTGTCTGATCTCTTTATGACTCTGACAATAGCATTCTTATGACTGGTTTATCGCCTATGAGTCTTAATTGATCAAATATCACTATAAGACCTTTCCATGTTGAGTAAAATACCATTATCACAAAGAGTGAGTGCTACTTTCTCTAACGTTTCAAAATTATCTTTTTTGGGATCTAGTGAGGCAAACCAAACATGATCTTCGGGAGCAAGGGTCTGCGCCCCATGTTTATAAATGTACGTCCAGATCCAATTTCTAGAAATATACATTGTTCATTCTACTTAACGGAGACCATTGCAACCCAGAATCTTACTAGTTCAATTATTTGAGCCTTCCCATACTCAATATCAATTGCGTCAACAGTATCTGAGCGTTGTTGGCGAAATAAATAAGTACGGTTAAGTTGATTTAACAGAATTAATCAGCAGAAAATCATAATATCTTGATGCGCACTACTTATGTATTTAGAGATGAAAATTATGGCTTAAGATTTTTAAGGATTTCCTCTAAAGGAACAAGGTTCATTGTTATTCTAAATAAAACATCATTATTTTGGAGTAAGCCATAGCAATGATAAGTTCTTAGCATAATGGATGTATTGTTTAGCGTATTCTCTTTAGATTTAGGTAGTTGCCTTACTAAAATATGTAGCTTGTCATTGTTTTTAAGTTGACTTACAAATTGTCGATCTACCGAAATCTCATGAGAGGTATAAACCATTGGGTTTAGTTTGAAATTATGATTTTCTAATTGCGCCTTTTCTAGTAAAGCACCTGAAGTTAGGCTACAGGGGAATATTTCTGGATAATGGGCGATATGAGTTAATTCATCAAAATAATCAGATTGTTCTGCTAATGATCCCGATAAAAAGTTTTTAACGGAACCGTTATTCATGAATTTTCGTTTGAGAAAATAATCTGTATTTGGAATAGTGGCACAGTCTGTCATGCCATTTAGGTCGGGTAGCGTATTAAATGTTGTATCAGCTAAGAATAGAGGGGTTTGTGTTTCTTTTTTAAAACCTAATAATACGGTGCGGCCGTCAGATTTTATGGCTATACGGTTGCCTAGTGTTAGATTGGGATAAGTTTTAATAAGGGTTTTTTTTATATCTAGGTAAATTGGGGTCCGAGGGCGAATGGCATTAACAAAAGTAATTTGGTAATTACTAAAGCGTAAATTATTTTCTGCAATTATCCGGTTTTCATAATGTGCTTCCCGATAGAGGCGAATTTGATGCTCTATGAGTGTATTAAGCTGATAGCCTAAAACAATAGGGCCTTTAAATGGGTTATGAGTAATTTGTAACCATTTATGCTTATCATGAAATAAATTAAAATCATCCGTGGCGTTACGCGCTACTTCAATATGAATCTGGTCAAACGTGAATGGCTCATTTTTCATGTTTATTTTGTTACAAATAATATATGTATTAAATATTTGTTCAGAGTCACTTATTATCCGAATATTGTCAATAAGTTAAGTTAAGTGTCTGACGGAGAATGTCTTTTAAATAAAAACGTAGGGCAGGGGATAGGTTGCTAAATTCATTCTATACAAAAATAGCGGGAAAAATATCAAGCCTTAGAGAAATTATAGGGTTTGCTAAGACAGTTTTTTGGTAGAAAGGTCAAACCATCCCAGATAGTCAAGATTGGATAGTGGTTATAGTTTCTTGCAGAGGGAAGTTCGCTAAAAAGAGTTTTTAAAACTAAGCTTTTTAGCGCGCTACCGTTGATAAATGAATAATTAAGGCTTATATTTGTCAATAGCTTCAAGTTTAACTAAAGCACTTTTAATGGTCGTTTCAATAGCGGCATTTAGTTCGGTATTTGAATAGACTTTACTTACCAGTCCTTCTACTACTAAGGCATCTTTTATCCAACGTTTAGTAAAGCGATAATTACTATAAGAAGTAGTTACTTCTCCTGTTAATGGATTTCGTAAGCCCTTCTTTTCAGTAATTTGGGTTGCTGCTGCTTTGGTTGCGATTGTTGTTTGCTTTGGCTTTTCTACGCTTGGCGTAGTTGCTTTTGCTACTACTGGCTTGCCAACTGGTTTTGTTGCTACTGTAGTTGGCGCTTTTGCTTTGATAGGTTCAACTACGGTTTGTTTTGTAACGGGTGGTTTAGTCGGTTTTTTCGTTGGCTGAGCTGCAGTTATTGCAGTTGCTATCGTTTTTGCTTTGATAGGTTCTGGTGTTGACTGTTTTAAAGTAACGATTGGTGTTACATCTTTTGCTTTTTGCGTCTCAGATTTAGACGACTTCTTATTATCGTTTATTGTTACATAAACAATATAAGCAACAAATATTATAGTTAATACAAATAGCCCTTCAGTCATAAAACCCCCTACCTTTTAAAATTGATTTTTAGTATCTTAAGCCTGATATTTTCTCAGGGCTAGCTCAAAAAAATTACATTCTTTATCTTTCAATATACCAGAAGCTTTGAATCTAGTTAAGTGCTAAATGGTTAGTAGTTTTATTATAAGCTCTATAAGCTGAAATAGGAGGGTAATTTTCTAGAAAAAACAAAGTTAATTCCATTGAGCACGTAAACAGTAAGTCAGTTAGTGGTTTTATTATCCTTAAATAAATAGGCTTGAAAGCTCTGGTATATAGGCATTTTAAGGATTTTTATGCTTTCAGTTTTTGAAAAATTACCATGTTTATTTTAATGATGGGAAAATACGGCACAGAGAAGTGTATTTAAAGCACTAATGAATTGCGCACCACTACATAATGGCACCTGTTGCCGTCCCTAATGATTTTTTTGTGTTTGTTTGTGGGTAGATTATAAGACTTAAAATATCAAATCATTGCCGTAGTATTTTTTAAATCTTTAAGCAAGTGCTTTAACAAGCCTGCTACATATTGAAATGGTTTGAATTAATTGGGTTCGTAATTTTTAAAATAGTTAAAACTTTAAGTGGGTAATGAATAAATGGAGACTAATTCAGTAGGTTATGTCTTTTCCTTGTGTATAATAAATTTTTGGAGTTTAGAAGCTCAAATGTTTTCTTATGTATAAATATGAGGGGATTGCTTATTCATGAGAGTCATGATGACGATGGTATTCTAGAAGTAGTTGAGTTTAAGGGAGTGAGGTCATTGCATTTTGGCTCTCATCCACGGCAAAGCAGTATGCTGTTAAATGACCCTTATAAGCTTGAATTAAATTATGTAAGGGCTATGACCAGTTGGTTGCTATTTAAACCTACTTTTGAAGGTGATGGGCTGATTGTTGGCTTAGGTGGTGGGTCATTAACTAAGCATTTACTTCAGCATTTTCCAGCCAGTCGTTTGAAAGCTGTTGAGTTTAGGAAAAGCGTTGTAAAAATTGCGCGTAGCCATTTTGGACTACCGCTAGATCCACGATTGAAAATTATAGTTGATGATGGTGGCAGCTATATATGCCAAAGAGCGGAAGCTTACCGTGATTACTATAGCCTATTGTTTATTGATGCATTTGACCATGAAGGTATGGCATCTTCTATTTGTAATGAAGCTTTTTTTGATGCTTGCCGAGTCATATTAAAAAAAGACGGTATTCTAGTGATTAATCTCTGGGGTGGGCCGAATAATCCTGAGTATCATCAGGTTTCGCAGTGGTTAGCGCGAGCGTTTAACTGGCAAACTTTATTTTTGCCCGTTAGAGATAGAGGCAATATTATCGCTTTTGCATTCAACGATTATTCGCCAATGTTTTCTCTGAAAGAATTAAGAACAATTGCCATAAACCTTGAGAAAAAGTATCAAATTGAATTTCCTGCTTTTTTAAAAGATCTTAAAAAACATAACGCCAGTACCTTTAGCCAAGTGATTAAAACATGATGTCCGCCTCTGTAAAAGTCGAAACTAATCTTTTCAATTATCGTAAATACTGGGCAAACCGTTTTGGCATAGCGCCAGTATTGCCCATGAGTCGAATGGAAATGGATGAGCTAGGGTGGGATAGTTGTGACGTTATTTTAGTGACCGGTGATGCTTATATTGATCATCCGAGCTTTGGTATGGCATTGATTGGTCGTCTCCTAGAGGCGCAAGGATTTAGAGTCGGCATTATCTCTCAGCCTGATTGGACTAGTGCTGTTGATTTTAGTAAGTTGGGACGCCCTAATCTATTTTTTGGAGTGACAGGCGGTAACATGGATTCAATGGTTAACCGTTATACTTCAGATAAAAAAATTCGTTCAAATGATGCTTATACTGCAAATGGAGCGGCTGGTAAACGTCCTGATCGTGCTGTAAATGTATATTCACACCGTTGCCGGGAGGCATATAAAGATGTGCCGATTATTATCGGCGGCATAGAGGCCAGTTTGCGACGAATAGCACATTATGATTACTGGTCTGATAAGGTACGTAAATCGGTATTGCTGGATTCCAAAGCAGATTTGCTGGTTTATGGCAATGCTGAACGACAAATTGTTGAAATCGCTCATCGATTGGCTCAGGGTGAGTCGATTTCTGAACTAAAAGGTATCCGTGGGACCGTTCATTTTGTTAAACAAATACCTGAGGGTTGGGTGGTTAAAGACTCAACTGATATTGATAGCCCGGGGGCATTAAGCCCCTTACAAAATCCATATCAGGAGGAACCTGCTTGTGACAAAAAACCTGCTAATAGTAATCCTGATGAAAAAGAGATTTCTATTCCTATCTCTAGCGTGGGAATGCTCAAACAGTTAATTAGAGATCAACGATCGCAAACAGTGATTCGCATACCGGCGTATGAGATCGTAAAAGATGATCCTATATTATATGCTCATGCATCTCGTGTTATGCATGGAGAAACTAATCCAGGTAATGCAAGACCATTAATACAATTACACGGTTCACGACAAGTATGGATTAATCCACCACCTATTCCATTAACGACCAAAGAAATGGATGGCGTTTTTGACTTGCCTTATTCACGCGTGCCACATAAAGAGTATGGCAACGCCAACGTACCAGCTTTTGAAATGATTCAGCATTCGGTAAACATTATGCGAGGCTGTTTTGGCGGGTGTACCTTTTGCTCAATTACTGAGCATGAAGGACGTATCATCCAAAGTCGATCTGAAGACTCCATTATTCGAGAAATAGAAGCTATCCGTGATACGTCACCCGCCTTTACTGGATATATTTCTGATTTGGGAGGTCCAACAGCCAATATGTATCGATTGGCTTGTAAGGACGAAAAAATTGAAGCGGCTTGTCGTAAACCATCCTGTGTTTATCCAGGTATTTGTCCAAACCTTAATACCGATCATGCGCCATTAATTAAACTCTACCGAAGAGCGAGGTCTTTACCTGGAATTAAAAAAATATTTATTGCTTCAGGCCTACGTTATGATTTAGCGGTGGAATCACCGGAATATGTTAAAGAATTGGTAACGCATCATGTTGGCGGCTATCTTAAAATTGCCCCAGAACACACTGAGCAAGGTCCATTATCAAAAATGATGAAGCCCGGCATGGGAACTTATGACCGATTTAAAGAAATGTTTGATAAGTTTTCTAAGGAAGCAGGTAAGGAACAATACCTAATACCTTATTTTATAGCGGCTCACCCTGGCACTACCGATATCGATATGCTTAACTTGGCTTTGTGGTTAAAGCGGCATGGATTTAGAGCAGATCAGGTACAAGCATTTTTACCCTCACCAATGTCCATTGCCACCGCAATGTATCACTCGGGTAAAGATACGCTTCATAAAGTCAGTCGTACGGCTAAGGATATGCCTATACCAAAGACTATTAAACAACGTCGCCTGCATAAAGCTTTTTTGCGCTATCATGATCCTAAAAATTGGCCGTTATTACGTGATGCTCTGAACGCTATGGGCCGCAATGATTTAATAGGTAACGGTAAGCATCATCTAATTCCGTCTTATCAACCCAAGGGTACAATTGAATCACCAGGTAAAGTACAACATTTTAAAACTAAATACACGGGTCTAGATAACAATCGAAGCGAAAAAAAATACGGAAAAGCAAAAAATTAAAGAATAATAATTTTCAATTAAATATTATTGTGTATAATATCCGCTTGTTTGCTGGTGTAGCTCAGTTGGTAGA
>CAJAHC010000336.1 GCA_903939355.1 uncultured Methylococcaceae bacterium
AAACTCTAAATATCTCATGATGTTGTCCCAAGGCAGCACTAATAAACTGATAAGCACTATACCCTGCATTAGATTGATAGGGGCTACTGTTAATCTGAATGGCAAAAATCATTTTTAAACTTAACCTTCTAAAATTACTCTATTCAAGACATTTTGTATTAGAAAACTGATATTCTATTCGCTATTATAACTATTAGCTGTCCATAGTTTTAGTTACTAGTTTTTCGCACCAAAGAGATTTCATGTTTAAAGCCACAATTATCACTGTATCAATATGCCTTACGTTCATATCCATGCCACAACAGGCGGCTGAGCAAAATACTATCACAGTATTTGGTGGTCTACCCCTCCCTAGCACAGATAAGCAGATTGATTCCAATAAAATAAACCTGCCTGACATGGGTGATTCCAGCGGAACTTTAATATCTCCTGCTGAAGAAAAAGAATATGGCGAAGCTTTTTTTAGAAGTCTGCATTCTCAAATATTGATTAACCAAGATGCGGAAATTCAATCTTATATTCAGGCAACGGGTGAAAAACTGGTTGCCAATAGCGATGCTCCGAGCCATCCTTTTCATTTTTTCGTTGTTATGGAAAATGACATTAATGCTTTTGCCGGTCCCGGAGGATACGTTGGCGTTAATGCCGGTTTAATTCTACTGACTGAAGTTGAAAGTGAATTGGCATCGGTAATGGGGCACGAAATTGGACACGTTACTCAGCGACATTTATTTCGTGCAGCTGAAGCATCTGGTCGTTTATCAATTCCTTCTGCTGCCGCAACCCTTGCTGCCATCTTGTTAGGCACGCAATCACCTGCGATGGGACAAGCCGCTATTATGGCTATTCAAGCTGGTAACGTACAATTTCAAATTGATTTTACCCGTGAAAATGAAGAAGAAGCAGATCGTGTAGGCATGCAAATACTAGCTCTCTCCAAATATGATCCGCGCAGTATGCCTATATTCTTTGAACGCTTACAACAATCAACACGTTTTTACGGCCAAGCTATTCCAGAATTCTTAAGAACTCACCCAGTAACCGCATCACGTATTTCTGATACGCGCGGTCGAGCTGAAACTTACCCGTATAAACAATATGCTGATTCACTGGCATATCTGTTGACTAAAGCCAAAATTAGAGTTATGACGTCTATAAATCTTGAAGATACTTCTAAGTATTTCCAAGCTAATTTAAATCAAGGGACAATTGAACAGCGAACCGTTGCTCGCTATGGCTTGGGCTTAATTGCAATTAAAACAGAGAAATATAAAGAAGCTGAAACTATTTTTCAAGAATTAACCCGGCAATATCCTGAACAATCACAATATGTCGCAGCACTAGCACGAACAGCCCTCGATTCACGTAACTACAAAAATGCTGTCAGTCGTTATCAAAAACTAATTGAACAATTCCCGGATAATGACCCTATTAAAATTGAATACATAAATGCTTTATTAAAAGCCGGTAAAACAGAACAGGCTAAAGATATTTTATTATCCTTGAACGCAAAAACCAAGTTGCTACCGATCTATTGGCAATCATTGGCGCAAGTCTACAGTAATATGAACCAGCCAGCGGAGTCACATCGCTTTCTAGCAGAATACTACTACGCAATGGGAGAAACTTATAATGCGATATTACAAATACGCTTGGCTCAAGAATCAAAAGGGCTTAACTTTCAACTATCTTCAATCTTGAGTGAACGCCTTAGTTTTTTTATAAATCAGCAACAAGAAGCTGGTACTAATCACTAGAGAATAATTTTGTCGCAATAATAAACTATTACCTCATTAAAAACTGCCGTTTTTCAAATAGTAAAGTTATCAGAATATAAAGCGCAATTAGTTCACTGGATACTAACCATGATTGCTGCCAACCACTTCCTATGGGTAAATTTTGCTTGGCGAAGAATAAGCCAATACCCAATGTTATGTATACAAGCACACGTTTAATATCGTAAGCAATTGGATAATAACGCCTCCCCAACAAATAGGACACCATCGCCATACTCGCATAACAGGCGAGTGTCGCCCATGCTGAGCCTATATACCCAAATAAAGGTATCCACCATGCATTCAGTAAAATAGTTAATCCAGCTCCTACCAAAGAGACAACAGCGCCCATCAATGTTCTATCAGTCAGCTTATACCAAATTGATAAATTTACATAAATGCCCAAACATAAATTTGCCATTAATAAAATGGGTACAACATCAAGACCTACCCGATATTCCTCGCCAACAAAATACTTGAAAAAATCGATAAACAAAGTAACTAGTAAAAAAATAAATACACAAAAAATAACAAAAAACTTAAGTACTTTTGCGTACACAATACGTGCATCAGTGTTACTTGAATAACTAAAGAAAAAGGGTTCTGCTGCATAACGGAATGCTTGAATAAATAACGACATCAAAATAGATAACTTGTAACACGCGCTATAAATACCCAACATTTTCATATTGGTATGTAAATCGTAAGGTAGTAGGTATTTAAGCAATGCACGATCGAGCATTTCATTAATAATACCGGCGAAGCCAATTACCACCATTGGTAGTGAATAACGTAACATTCTGCCAAACAACTCTGGGTCAAAACCATAAGTTATGCATTTTAATTGTGGAATAAGCAGCAGAAATTTGAACAAACTAGCTATCAAATTAGCTATAAAAATATAACCTATGCCAATAGCTGGGTCATAAATCTGATTTATCCATACATGCGAATTTTCTGCATAGAGCTTTGGGCAATAAATAATAAAAAATAAACTCAATAAAACCGTAATTAATATTTCCACTAATTTAATGCCGGCAAAATGGAACGCTTTGTTTTCCGCTCGTAATTTTGAAAATGGAATAGATGCAATCGCATCAAGTGCTAAAATCAGGGTAAAACACAAAACATATTCAGGATGATTAGAGTAATTCAAGGCCTCAGAAAGCTTGGTATTAAAAAGCACAATGGTCAGAAAAAAAACAAGATTAGCCAATAAAACAAAAATAAGTGCAGTTGAATAAGCGAAATCTTTACCTGTATGAGTTTTGTCACGAAAACGAAAATACCCCGTTTCAAAACCAAATATCAACACAACTGAAAAGAATCCAGCATACGCATAAAACTCAGCCACCACACCGTATTCGGCAGCGGAAAAATAATAAGTATACAACGGAACAAGAAGGTAATTGAGGAAGCGGCCGAAAATGCTACTGATGCCGTAGACTGCCGTTTGTGATGCCAGTTTTTTTATAATGCCCATAGTGTTTGCCTGAAATGAAAGCTACTAATTCAGTAATTCCCAAATGGGTTTGATATTCGTAGGTAAAGGTGCAAGCCTGCCTAATTCAACCCAAGGGTTATCAGAATTATGAAAATCTGATCCCATTGAGCCTGCCAAATCAAAACGAGTTGCGTATTCTGCAGCCTGACGTATCTCATCAGCATTCATTCTACTCGTTATAACTTCAATCCCTTGCCCACCCGCATCTTTAAAAGTGCTGAGTAGTCGCTTAAGGTAATTTGCTGTTAATTTATAGCGTAACGGATGAGCCAACACTGCAACACCACCAGAACCAGTAATCCAACTAACCACCAATTCAAGTTCCGCCCAAGAAGTGGGTACATAAGCGCTCTT
>CAJAHC010000337.1 GCA_903939355.1 uncultured Methylococcaceae bacterium
GAACCCCCTTGGGGACGCCATATAATGAAAGGCCTACATATTGTTAGGCCTTTTTTTTTGTCCAAAATTAATTAGGGTTTTTACGCTTTTACTATGCGTTCTTTGGGGCTAACTTTAGTATAATTAATTCCAAAGGCAATGCATCCAGTCTTTGTAACTCCAATTAGGATATATATGAGCATAATAAAAATATTGGCTGGCTTATGTTTAGTGGTAAGTATTTCACCAGCATTAGCTGAAGAAAAATTTAAAGTTTGTGCTGATCCACTTAATCCACCTTATTCAACAAAAAAAGAAGATGGTTTTGAAAACAAAATTGCTGAATTGTTTGCCAAGGAATTAGGTCAAAAAGTTGAATACTTTTGGTTTGCTCAACGTATTGGATTTATACGTAATACCTTAACAGCATCAGTCAATGAAAGAGATGTTGATAGCGACCAGTATAAATGTGACATCGTAATGGGTGTTCCTGAAGGGTATGATATGACCTTGACAACAGCACCCTACTACCAATCAACTTATGTATTATTGATTGCCAAAGGTCGTGGTTGGGATGATATTAAAGACGCTACACAATTAACCGAATTGCCATTAGAAAGACAGGAAGCAATGAGAATTGCAATGTTTGATCGTGGCCCTGGAACTACTTGGATGCAACAAAATGGTCTTCTTGATCAAGGTATCCCTTATCAATCAATGTCCGGCGATAGCGAAAATAATGTTGCTATGCAAATAGATAAAGATTTTAAAGCTAAAAAAATTGATATGGTAATTTTGTGGGGACCAATGGCCGCCTATGTCATGTCTCAAAGCCCAAAAGATAGTTACTCATTGATCTTTATGCAATCAACACCAACTTTAAAGTTTGATTTTGCAATGGCTATGGGGGTTCGCAAAAGCGATAAAGAAAAAAAGGTGATACTTGATAAGTTGATTATTAATAATGCAGATAAGATTAGTGAAATTATTAAACGTTACAATGTACCTTTAGTAACTCCATCTAAAAAGAAACTCAGCAATTGATCTTTACAGATTAAAATTGGTAGTCAATTGAGTTGCTAAACTGTATTTACTAATACTGAACATTATCTCCGATTAAATAATGATACAAGGTGGGATAGTCGAGAAACTTTATCATGGTTTAGTTGATCCCATTGAAAGCGCCAATTCCAATTGCCAGTTGTGGTTCCTGGAGTATTCATCCGTGCTTCAGAGCCTAATTCCAGAATATCTTGCATGGGAATAACAGCGAGATTTGCTACCGATCCCAATGCAGCATGAATGAGAGCACAATGGAGTGGAATTGACGGATTACCTAGGTAATCATAAGCGTAGTTTTTTTCATGTTCATTAATGCGTTGTGACCAACCTAAAGTTGTATCATTATCATGCGTCCCTGTATAAACAACAGAGTTCTTTTCATAATTGTCCGGTAAATAGGGGTTGTCGGAGTTGCCTCCAAACGCAAATTGTAAAATTTTCATGCCTGGTAAATTGAATTCATCTCTTAATGCTTCAACTTCGTCAGTGATGATGCCAAGATCTTCTGCTACTAAAGGGATTGATCCCAGTTTATTTTTTATTGCATTTAATAAGGCTTGTCCTGGGGCTTTAACCCATTCTCCTCGTTGTGCTGTTGGTTCATCTGCCGGTATTTCCCAGGCAGCTTCCAAGCCTCGAAAATGATCAATGCGAAGAATATCAAATTGTTCAAGCTGGGTTTTCATCCGTTCAGTCCACCAAGAAAAATCTGTTTTAATAAGGTATTCCCAGTTATAGTGAGGGTTTCCCCAGCGTTGACCTGTGTCGGAAAAATAATCAGGTGGCACACCGGCGATAACTGACATTTCGCCAGTCGTATTTAATTTGAATACCTTCCGATTGGACCAAACATCAGAACTGTCATAAGATACAAAAATGGGAATATCACCAAAAAGAAGAATACCTTGTTTATTGGCGTAATTTTTTAAAGCCATCCATTGTTTGAAAAAGACAAATTGCTCGAACTTGATGGTTATAATGCTTTCGGCCAATCGCTGGCGCGCTTCAATAAGAGCATTTACTTCTCTTTCCTTAAAGGGCTTAGGCCACTGAATCCATGATTGTTTATTAAAGACGTTTCTTAATGCAATAAATAAAGAAAAGTCATCAAGCCAGAATGCTTTCTCTGTACAGAAATGGACAAAGTCATTTTTATCTTGTTGAGTAGCCCGAGCTATAAAACCTTTATAAGCTTTAGCGATTAAGCAGCTCTTGTTGTATGCAAAAGAACCTTTGCATTCTGCACATTGGTCCTCTGACGTTAACCAATTTAATGCAACCAATCCATTAATATCTATTAATGTTGGATTACCGGCATGAGCAGATAAACATTGATAAGGGGAGCCATCAGCATGGGTCATGCCTAATGGTAGGGTTTGCCAAACACTAATCCCAGAGTCATGGAGAAAGTTTACGAAGTTGTAGGCATCTTGACCTAAATTACCTTGCTTATCGGTACCAGGTAGCGAAGTAATATGGAGAAGTATGCCTGCTCGGCGTTTATTCAAAAGATTTTGCACACTAGAGTCTCTGGTTAGTTTATAGTGCCGAATTGCATTGCAACCCCTATCGTGCGATTTCATGCATTTATCATTAAATGACAGCGCCAAATAATTTACTGATTTGAATCTGATTTGTTGCTCAAATACTCGGATAGCTTATAACTATCCGAGATAAATGAAGGTTTTTTTGATCGTAAGTTCCTATGTATTTTTGTTGACTTGATATGTCAAGACAAGATTAACTTCAATTTTTTTAGCACTTGATGATATGCGTCGATCAATTATAGGCATAAGAAGATAATAAATACCAACTTAAAAACCCATACGATCTTTAATGATCGGCATGGGATAATACAAACGCCTTTGTAAGGCATTATTATTCCAGTCAAAATAAGTTAACGCACATAATGTAGCTTTTGTCCAAGCATGTCAGGGGTAACTAATACCACACCACCAGGACTAACGTAAAATCTTTTTTCGTCATCTGCTCGGTTTTCTCCAATAATGGTTCCTTCGGGGATTTCACAACCTTTTTCTATAATTGCTTTAGTAATGCGACAATGGCGGGCAATGTTAGCCTGAGGCAGGAGGATTGAATCCTGCACAGTAGAAAATGAATTAACACGAACATTTGAGAATAACAATGAGTGTCGTACTGTAGCGCCAGAAATTACACAGCCACCTGAAACCATCGAATCAACAGCGAGTCCACGCCTTTCATCATCATCAAAAACAAACTTGGCTGGAGGTGTTTGCTCTTGATTTGTCCATATTGGCCAAGTATTATCATACAAATTGAGCTTTGGATGTACTCCAATTAGTTCCATATTGGCTACCCAATACGCATCAATTGTGCCCACATCTCGCCAATAACTTTGTGCACCACTTTGTAAATCTAAAAAGGGATAGGCATTAACAATGTATTTATCTATGACAGCTGGAATAATATCTTTGCCGAAATCATTGCTTGAGTCTTTATTATCCGCATCTTTAAGTAGTTGTTCAAAAAGAAAGCCAGCGTTAAAAATGTAAATCCCCATAGATGCAAGAGCAGTATCTGTTCTTCCTGGCATAAGGGGTGGATTTTCAGGTTTTTCAACAAAGGCTTTGACTCGTCGATTGTCGTCTACGTCCATTACGCCAAAAGCCGTTGCTTCTTCAAGGGAGACTTCCAAGCAGCCAATTGTTAAATCGGCGTTTTTTTCAATATGGTCAGCGAGCATTGCGCCATAGTCCATTTTGTAGATATGATCACCTGCCAAAATTAGAATATGTGCAGGATTACGATTACGGAGAATATCTATGTTTTGAAATATTGCATCAGCGGTGCCTTTATACCAAGAGTTTTCATCATGTCTTTGCTGAGCAGGCATTAAATCGACATACTCACCAAACTCGCCACGTAAAAACCCCCATCCTTGCTGGATATGACGGATCAGTGAATCAGATTTGTATTGGGTGAGTACGCCAATTTTTCGAATGCCTGAATTAACGCAATTAGATAAGGGGAAATCAATAATTCTAAATTTTCCACCAAAAGGAACTGCGGGCTTTGCACGCCAATCAGTCATATTCATTAATCGAGAACCACGACCACCTGCTAATATTAATGCTATTGTATTACGTGTTAAATGACCAACGTTATGATCCTGGTTTTGATTACTCGGCCCTGACATATTTATTCCTATATAGATATTACAACTTTATGTTATTTTGGTAATATTCATCCGACTTTTATTCTACTACTACACCGAGGCTATTTAAAGTGAAAAAGCGTTCTGATAACACACTTGACTCTGATGATATAAAAGCAATTTCAGAAAAAAAGAAAGTAAATGCGCCAGGCTCTAAAGTTTCGATAACGATAGAAAAAAACAAGGCAACAAAATTGTCGGATAAAGCAGTTAAGGAAACCCCAAAAGTAAAATCAGAAGGAAAAGTAAAAAAAACCTCTCCTGTTTCTCATTCTAGTGAAAAAGTAGCAGTAAAAATGCAAACAAACAAGTTAGATCAAGGTGAAATAAAGATTAGTGCGGCTAAGCACCATGATCCTTTTTCGGTATTAGGCCGCCATTTAAAAAACAATCAAATAAATATTAAGGTATATCTACCCTATGCTGAATCGGTATGTTTGAGTCATAACGGGGCTGCTTTAGATCGGTTAACGGGTAGCGATTTTTTTGAATATTGCGCCAATATGGGTGAGGAGTTACCTGAGCACTATAAATTAATTTGGGTAGATAAGGATGGATATACTCATGATAATTATGACCCTTATGATTTTGCACCACAACTACCTGAGTTTGACCAACATTTATTTGGTGAGGGTAAGCACTGGCATATCTATGAAAAGTTAGGTGGACATCTTCATTCCGTTGATAATATTGAGGGTGTTTTATTTACAGTTTGGGCTCCTAATACCGGTAGAGTTAGTGTGGTTGGTGACTTTAATCACTGGGATGGTCGATGTAATCCTATGCGGAGCTTGGGCGGAGGCGGAATTTGGGAAATATTTATACCTGGACTAAAAGTAGGCTGCTTATATAAGTTTGAAATATTAAATCGTTATACTAATGAAATTTTACTAAAGACGGATCCTTATGGGCAGCAATTTGAATTTCGCCCAAATACCTCCTCAATTGTCGTAAAAGAAAACAATTATAGCTGGCAAGACGAACAATGGGTAACGCAAAGAGTTAAGCATGATTGGTTACACCAGCCCATGGCGATCTATGAAGTACATCTGGGTTCGTGGCGACGTGATAACTTAGGTAATTTTTTGACTTATCGGGCACTTGCAGTTGAATTGGTTACTTATGTAAAACAACTGGGTTTTACTCATATTGAATTGTTACCTATTACAGAGCACCCATTCGATGGTTCTTGGGGTTATCAAACAACAGGCTATTTTGCACCAACCAGTCGACACGGCACACCTGATGATTTTCGTTATTTTATTGATACCTGTCACCAAAACGGAATAGGGGTTATTTTAGATTGGGTGCCCGCACATTTCCCTAAAGATTCTTTTGCTCTTGCCCGCTTTGATGGAAGTGCTCTTTATGAGCATGAAGATCCACGTAAAGGCGAACATCGTGATTGGGGTACGCTTATTTATAATTATGGGCGTAATGAAATTAAAAACTTTTTATTAGC
>CAJAHC010000338.1 GCA_903939355.1 uncultured Methylococcaceae bacterium
CGATGAATTTTATCGGCCGAAAAGAACCCCGAAAAACACTCTCCGCCGATGTTGATGGCTCCGCAAAAACTTTTTTCAAAAACGTCGCAATTGTCCTCCCTCGACACCCCAAAAAATTGCCGCCACGCCGCAACGTTTCCCTGCAGGCTATGCCACTCATGGGTTGGGGCGTTGCAGACTCTCCGCCACGACCGACGCAACACAAACGCAACGCCCTTTTTTCGTGTCTCGTTGCGTCGGGGTGAGGTCGGACAAAATGTTGCCGCCACACCGTAGGCCTTGAAATACATAGGTGTTGCGGTGTTGCGGATTTTTCGGGGAGAGTGTTTGATATTTTGCGATGCTTTCGAAAATCTGTCTTCTTTGGTCAGTGGTTCATTTTCAACGTAAAATGCATCCCGTCTAACTTGCCTGGAACCTGCGTATGAAAAAGTCACCGCCATCATCCATTACCATTGAGGAAGCAGTCTCAAGAATGGTTAACATGGACTATATTCCGACCGGATTTAGTTTGATTGACATGACTGAAGCATTTCTGGAGGAAGCTGAGGTTGATTATCATAATGCTAAAGTTGATCGAGCATCTCCGGAAGAGCTTAAGATCTTTGCACTGCGCGTCGATGTTTGTCATTCAAGACGCTTACTTGCAATAAGTTTGTCGGATCATATCAAGCAGGAATTGGCCAATCCAAAAACCTCAACACTGATTATTTCACCTGAAAACACCAGTAGCACCCGACTGGAACTGAAGAGCGTTGCCAATTGGTCCGCTGAAAAATATGGTATTTCAATTCCAGATTGGTTTTGTGCTGAAGATGATGCCAATGTGCAGTTTAATTGGAGTGAAGTTACCATAAAAATATACAAAGACTACAAGATTGGGTGTTTCTTCGGTAAAGAAAGCAGAGTTCAAGCTCACTTTAGCGACATCGGTCTTATGGGAAAAGCCAAGAAGATACCCAATAATCAGGGGGGTATTTTGATTGGTCTCAGCGGCGGTCATAAATTTCCAATAAATTCGAAGTCTGAAAACAAGGATAAAACCGCCTTGGCTAAAATTAGACAGGCGCTCAAAAGCCTGACCGGTATCTCCGAAGATCCTTTCTATCCGATCAATGACTGTGATGGCTGGAAGCCTATATTTAAGTTGGTTGATGACAGAAAAAATGCCGATGAGCGTGCCAAAAAACATGCTGTGCATATTAGCTATCAGGATGACGGAAATTACGAAGCTGAAACCAGGAGTTATGACACGGACGACGATGAAGCAGAAACCAGATCGTTTGATGTTGATGAAGATGATGACGCGGGCGCCTGGCTTGATGAAAACGGTTGAAGGTTACCGGTAACCTCCGGAAAATAAAAAATATATAAAGATTATATCATTGATTATAAACAGTTAAATATACAACCCAGTCTGCCTGTTGTTACCGGTAACGCATCTCTTATAGGAGGTGCACTAATATCAAGTTCTTCTCGCATCTCCTAAATGTCATCACTTTTTAAGTGATTGTTTAAATCTAGGTTATGTGGAGAAAAAATATGACCGATTTGATAGAAAGTTCACTTTTGAAAGAACCGTCTATTTCAAAAAATGCAAGCTCAGCATCTTCATCAGAAGCTATTAATGTTATTCATTTTCAAAAAGATTCAAGCCCTCAAAATCCAAGCAATGATGCAGATGCTTCGACAAAAAAGGACGCGTTAAAAACAACTGTCGTCGATTTGGCCTCTCTTTCGCCGCTAGATTATGATTTGAAACGCAAAGAAGTTGCCAAAGAACTTGGGGTCCAAGTCAAAACCTTGGATGCTGAAGTTAAAACCGCGCGTGGTGATGTCTTTGCACCGAGCTCAATGATTTTTCCTGATGTTACTCCCTTTTCAGAACCGGTCAATCCAGCCGATTTATTTAATGAAGTGGCAAAAATCATTCAATCTTTTGTGGTGCTGGATGATGAGCAAGCCTTGGCCATGTCATTGTGGATAGCTATGACGTGGGTGGTTGATGTGTTGAAAGTGGCGCCATTGGCCATCATCAATGCACCGGAGAGGGCTTGTGGAAAATCACAGTTATTGGACATCACGGGCTTCTTGTCAAACAAAGCATTACCTTCATCCAACATTACCACGGCGGGTTTGTTCCGTATAACAGAAATGTACGGTCCCACCTTGCTGATTGACGAAGTCGACACCTTCATGCGTGACAATAACGATTTGAAGGGCTTGATAAACGCAGGCCACACCAGGAATAGCGCTTTCGTCATTCGTATCGTCGGGGAAAATAATGAACCCAAGCGTTTCAACGTGTTCGGTCCCAAAGCACTCGCCGGTATTTCATTGGACAAGCATTTACCCGATTCGACAATGAGTCGCGCTATTGTGTTCAATATGCGCAGAAAGTTGCCGAGTGAATCTGTCCAACGCCTTCGACATGCTGAAGAGGGCTTGTTTGACAAACTCAAAGCCAAGCTTGCTCGATTTGCTATGGACTATAGCGAAGCCGTTAGGGTGTCACGTCCGTTATTGCCCAGTGAACTGAGTGACAGGGCGCAGGACAATTGGGACAGTCTGCTGGCGATCGCCGGTTGTGCGGGCTCTGATTACCTTCAACGTGCAACTGAAGCTGCATTGAAACTGTCCATTACAAATGATTCTTCAGTTTCGATAGGGACTGAGTTGCTTCAAAGCATACGTTTTATTTTCGAAAATGAGGCCATTCTAAAAATTAGCAGCGCCGCTTTGGTTGATGAATTGATGAGTCGTGAAGATCAGCCGTGGGCAACCTATAACAAGGGGTGGCCTATGTCTCCAAGGCAGATCGCTCAATTATTGAAGCAGTATGGCATAAAACCCAAAACCATAAGAATTAGGGAGGGGTGTACGCCAAAAGGTTATTCGTCGGATCAATTTGATGACGCTTTTGCGAGATATTTGTCCGTGGATAAATTGATAATCGAAAGCAACGGCGAAATTTCTCAGGAACAATCGGCTGTAGAGTTAAGTGGTTTGGAGAGAATGATCCTTGATGACAGAAAATACAGAGATGTTGTTACTGAGAGTTCCGTTACTGAATTGGCTGAAGAGAATTCGAATGGTGATTTTCCTTATGAGGAGGCATTTTGAGCTATTTGGATACGAGCGTTTTTAGCGTCTTTAAGAAAAAAAACATTATTAATCAAAATTAAGGCAACTAATATGAAAGATGAAATTAAATTCGTAACACTCTTTGATGGCTCACGTATCACCGGTGCTTTTTATGCTGAAATTAAAGAACATGTGGAAGCAAGATTTTGGAAGCTGGACAGTAATGAATTTCAAAAAATTGAAGATATTTTGGGTGAGGATTACTTGCAGAGCTTGAGTGAATCAGAGTCCAGGTTGGCGTTTAAGGCTTTTATCCGAATGGTTGAGACAATGAAAGTATCTTATTTGCCCGTTGAAACGTTTTCCAAGCATTATCAATATTACGAGTTGATGGGTGTTGTGGTTGAGAGTCGAGAAGATATTCTCTAAAAGCCAATTTCGGTGGCGGTTGCACTATGTGGTCGCCACCTTTTTTTGAGAGCGTGCGCGGGTCATTTATTTCATCGCACCGGACAAACAACAAATTGAGGGTCAAAAATGCAAAACAGAGCAATTAATATACCTGTTCCACAGATCAAAAAGGCTGTGATGAATGTAACGCCGGATTTCCATGTGGTCATTAAGACAGCGAAAGCTCCTTCGAAAATGTCAAAGGCTGAATACAGAAAAAAGGTCAATGAGGAGATGCGTCAACATGTTTCAGAAAGAATTCCGATGATGATACCTGGCAAGTTGTGTAAGTTGAAAATGATATGCACTAAAGAGTTTTGGAACCGTCATTACGCAGCCTCTCACAGGGGGCAGGGTCTTTACATTTCAGGGCTTGTCAAGGATGGTGTTTTGCCTTTGGTGGCTTGTGGAAGAAACAGCTCTAAGTCCAAACTTTATCGCCTTAAGTAATTTTTGTTAATACGGTGGCGACTAATGACTCGATTGTTAGTTGCCATTTTCAAACCATTTATTCAGGAGCTTTTATGCCAATAGTTAAACTAACCCAGTCGTTCATCAATAATGAATTGCATTGCCCCGAAGGTAAAGCTCGTATAGAAAATTGCGACCCAGATCTGCCGGGGTTGTATGTCGAAGTACGTAAAAGTAGTCCGGGGCAGGGTACTTATTACCTGCGCTATAAAGATAGTAAAGGTAAAACGTGTCATCAGAAGATCAGCAAAACAAATGAAATGACTTTGGTCGAGGCCCGTAAGGCTGTGAAGACGCTAAAATCTGAAATCAATTTGGGTGCTGATCCTCGAGGTGAAGAAAAAGCTAAAAGAGCGGTGCTCAATTACTCAGATTTCTTTGAGCAACACTATATGCCCTATGTGAAGGTCAGAAAGCGATCATTCAGAACGGACAGCTCTTTTTATCGCTTACGTTTGAAAGCTGAATTCGGAGATTTAAGGCTTAACCAGATCACCCGTCAGCATATCCAAACTTTTCATACGCGGCTAAGTAATGAGGGCTTAGCCGCCGCAACA
Organism: uncultured Methylococcaceae bacterium; assembly: GCA_903939355.1. Taxonomy (GTDB): domain Bacteria; phylum Pseudomonadota; class Gammaproteobacteria; order Methylococcales; family Methylomonadaceae; genus Methylobacter_C. The sequence goes on from CAJAHC010000338.1 coordinate 4,563, forward strand.
TCGAATCATTACTTGAAGTTGCTCAAGCACAGCCTCAACTTGGCCATTGACTGGGATATGTTGGAAACTAACCCTGCATCAAGAATACCGCTTTTTCAAGAACTAAATGCAATTGAAAATCTGCTTTCGGATGAACAACTAGCCCGTCTTATGATGGTATTGAAGACCGATGAAAATAGGATGGTGTGCATGATAGCGATCTTTTTATTATCAACGGGCGTGCGTCTGAATGAAGC
>CAJAHC010000339.1 GCA_903939355.1 uncultured Methylococcaceae bacterium
AGCAAGACTTGCAGCTTCAGGTAACTGCCTAAAGGACTTTACAGCTGCCAAGCGTTGCATAAAATCAAGCGGTTCAGCCGGAAGCACTGTCATCACGGCATCAAATTCATCGGCGCTAAAACCCTTTTCCAAGCAATAGCCTTTTAGGCGATCGAAAATAAAATCGATAACAGCCTTTTTGGTACTTACCACATCAAATGAATGGGAAAATAATGATAGTGAGAAATCAACAGTTTCATGAATGTTAAGTGTTAAATTATTTTCAATCAGCGTGCGCAAGACGCCTAACGCGGCACGTCTTAATGCATAAGGATCTTTATCGCCAGTTGGAATTAAACCTGCACTAAAAATACCAGTCAGGGTATCTATCTTTTCAGCAATCGCTAAAACCTGACCAATTTGACTGCTTGCCGTTACGCTCCCAGACTGCTTTGGAAAGTACTGCTCTTCAATTGCCCAAGCCACTGCTTCCGGTTCATTGTCAGCCAGTGCATAATAACGCCCCATAATACCTTGTAAATTGCCAAATTCACCAACCATTTCAGTCATCAAATCTGTTTTAGCTAATAAGGCGGCACGTTTGGAAAGCTCAATATCAAAATTAAGACGAATTGCAATAAACTCGGCCAGCTTAATGACGCGTTGCGACTTTTCAGCAACCGTTCCTAATTTTTCTTGAAACACAATAGTCGACAAACTTGCAACTCTATCTGCCAGTGATTTTTTTCTATCCTGGTTCCAAAAGAATTCTGCATCTGCTAGACGGGGTGTGACCACTCTTTCATTACCATGTTGAATCGATTCAGGCCGATTACTTTCGATATTACTGAAGGTAATAAAATTGGCCAATAAACCACCATCAGAATTTTTTACCGGAAAATACTTTTGATTGGTTTGCATGGTAGTAATTAACACTTCCGCGGGTAAATCCAAAAAACGTGAATCAAAACAACCTGTAATAGGGACTGGCCATTCATTCAAAGCGGCAATTTCTTCCAATAAATCAGCTTCTATATGGGCAATACCATTGACTGTGGTGGCTGCTTTTTGTGCAGCTTCAAAAATCAATGACTTTCTTTGTTCAATATCAACGATAACCTTTCCTTTATTCAATAGAATATCCTGATAACTTTCTGGATTAGTTATTGTGAGTTTTTGCGGTGCGTGAAAACGATGTCCCTGAGTTGAATCACCGGTTTGTAATCCTAAAATTTCTGTATTAATAACATTATTGCCATAAAGCAAAATAGCCCAATGCACTGGCCTGACAAATTCTGTACTAAAACTGCCCCAACGCATTCTTTTAGCTATTGGCAATCTAGCTATGCTTTGCCGAATAATATCTGGAATTAAATTCTCTGTTGGCTGTCCTTTTACAACTTGGGTAAATGCCAGCCATTCGCCTTTTTCAGTTTTTAAACGATCCAACTTTTCAACTTCAGTATCGCAACTCAGAGCAAAACTTAAAGCTGCTTTGCTGGGTGTTCCATCCGCTGAAAAAGCAGCTTGTATTGCAGGGCCACGTTTTTCAACCGTTTTATCAGGTTGAGCAGTAGACAAATTTTCAATTAATACTGCCAGGCGCCTGGG
>CAJAHC010000340.1 GCA_903939355.1 uncultured Methylococcaceae bacterium
ACCAATAATAATAATTTTTTTTCTACCGTAGCGATCTGACATCAATCCAAAAGGAATTTGTAATAGCGCCTGAGTGATGCCATAAACGCCAATAGCCATACCGATTAATGATGGGGTCGAACCCTCAAGCTGTTCAGCAAATAAAGATAATACCGGCATAATCAAAAATAAGCCTAACATACGCAACGCATAAATACTCGCTAAAGACCACGTAGCTTTCTTTTCCGATAAAGTCATCGGACTAGTAATATCTTGCACTTTTGTCAAAATCGTTGCTCCTTTGTATCTAAAATCTTAAGGTAAAAAATATTCTTTTTACACTGCGATGAATTATCTGTATTACCCCTGTCAACAACTTAATGACAGAAACATAACGTTCGATCTCTAATATGATATATGACAAACTTATTTAAGCTTCTAATTCACGAGCAGGCTTATCACAAAGTGGAGCTACCTGACCTGTTTCTCGATACTTCCTATAATCAGCTAGGACTTGGGCATGATCAAAGGCTAACTCATTAGGCAATGTCTCGAAATCAAAAATACGACAATTTTTGGCATCATCTGCGGCTACTGGTGTGCCCGAGGCCTCAGCCACGTAAACTGCTGTCACCGTATGTCCACGGGCATCACGAATAGGATCAGAATAAATACCGAGCAAAGTGGTCAAATGCACATCCAGCCCAACCTCTTCCTGAGCCTCACGTTTGGCAGCACATTCAACTATTTCACCAACATCCACAAAACCACCAGGAATAGCCCAACCATAGGGTGGATTGGCTCTTTCTATTAATACAATAGGGCGACCAGGGAAATCAGTTAACTCAATGATAATATCAGCTGCAAGTAAAGGAGTAATAGGCGTGTACATAGAATACTTTGAAACAATAACGTGGCAAGTAAAAAAACACTAACTAACAAGAATTTTTTCCTGATCATGATCGTGTTTTTCATCAATAGGATTATTGTAACCGATATGAAAAAAACCAAACATAACTAGGATGGTATTTATCAAAAATCCTTCATCAATCATTATTGCTTAAGCACCAAGCATTAATAAAAAGCTAATGTTTCATGAAGTTTTAAATGACGCCGGAATGTCCAAAACCCATAAATTAATGTCCTCGGTATTGAAATAATTTGTTTATGGCTATCAAAAACTACCTGCAAGTATATCTATTAACAGCGACATAAAAACCAAGATCCGCAATCTATTACCTATAACATTTTTTAGAAAGATACCAGCTATAGATTAAAAGTAAATTACCTCTCACTGGAGAAAAGAACTGCGCCTTAATTAGGGTATAACAAAATTTAAATCTATTTCATTATTTCCAAAGCCAATTCTGCCATATTTTTTGAACCACCACCGTGACCAAGTTGCTGCTTTACTTGGTTCAAATTATCCCGCATTTGATCTGCATAAAACTTGTCCGTCAAAATCCGTTGGATTTCTTCCGCAAGATTTTCTGACGTTGCCTCATACTGAATAAGTTCTTTAATAAAACCCTTCCCCAAAATGATATTCGGCAATCCTATAAAAGGGGTGTTTACCAACCACCTGCCCAACCAGTATGTTAAAGCAGCCAATTTATAAGTAATGACCATAGGCACATTTAACAAAGCAATTTCTATGGTTGCTGTTCCTGAAGTTGTCATTACCACATCACAACATTGGATAACATCGTAAGGCTGATTCTTTATTACCGTTATTTTAACCAGAGACTGACACATATAACTTTCAAGTAGTTCATCACTGATCGAATCGGCCTGTGGCAACATAAACTGAATGCCGGGGATTCTAGCTTGTAATATTTCAGCAGCAGCCAACATAATAGGTAACAAACGATTAATTTCATTAGCACGGCTGCCAGGCAATAAGCCGATCACCGGATTATTTTCATCTAAATTAAAAATTGCCATATCTTCCAATCGGCTTCGCTGCGGATGGACTTTGTCAACAGAAGGATGTCCCACATAACGTACCGGCACATTCTCGGCATCATAATAGGTGGTTTCAAAAGGAAATATGACTGCCATCATGTCAATGGCCTTACCATAAGTTTTTACTCTACCCGGACGCCAAGCCCAAACTTGTGGACTTACATAAAATAAAACCTTGACGCCACATTGCTTGGCAAAACGAGCCAATTTAAGATTAAATTCTTTATAATCGACACAGACCAATAAATCAGGGCGCTCAGTTGAAACCAATTGTTGTATCAATTTTAATGCTCTGCGTATCTCACTATAATGCTTAAGCACTTCCACTACACCAATCACACCAATAGAACCAGAATCATACCGAATATCGATACCTGCCAGAGCCATTTTTGCGCCACCCATACCGAACCCTTTAATATCAGGCTGATGTTTTTTCAACTCCAAAAACATGTTGGCGGCATGTTGATCACCAGAGGATTCTCCGGCGCTAAACATTATAGATAAAGGGGGGGGGTGAAACATGACTCTATTTACCTTATGTACCAATTCGTAGGCACTGTTTCTTACAAATTAACCTGAGCTTACAAAAATCGCCTTAGTTTCAAAGGATGCTGTAATTCCTACGGTCAATGC
>CAJAHC010000341.1 GCA_903939355.1 uncultured Methylococcaceae bacterium
AAATCAAAATTGTTTGCACTTAGGGCAAATTCCGTATAAATAAAGGCCATGATCCGTAAGTTCATAACCCAGTTTCTGAGCAACTTCTTTTTGCCGTGCTTCGATTATTTCATCGGTAAATTCATCTACTTGGCCACACTTCATGCAGAGAATATGATCATGATGGGCACCGGTATCCAATTCAAAAATCGAATTGCCGCCTTCAAAGTGATGCCTGGTGACCAATCCGGCTGCTTCAAATTGTGTTAACACACGATAAACTGTCGCCAACCCGATATCTTCGTCTTCACTAAGCAAAATTTTATAAACTTTTTCGGCTGTTAAGTGCCGCTCGTTAACCTGCTTTTCTAAAATTTGCAGAATTTTAACGCGAGGTAAGGTCACCTTAAGACCCGCATTCCTTAAGTCATGTTTTTCCAACAGTAATCTCCGGTTATCTCACCGAATAGGCAGTTAAATACAAAATTGTGTGTATTGTAGCCTTTTTAGCCAGCAAGAGCATGACAGATTTTTAGTATAATTATTTAACATCCTGTATGATTTAAATTTTAACACTACTGCAGCCTCAAATGAGAAAGCCGCTTTTTTATTTAAGCTTGTTAACAAGCCTGACGCTCGTCTCCTGCTCAACTATTCTAAATAACTTACCGGGTGTTTATACCATACCTGTCCAACAAGGTAATATCATTGAACAATCCATGATTGACCAACTCCGCCCAGGCATGAGTAAAAGGCAGGTTCTTTATATAATGGGATCGCCAATGCTTGACGATGTTTTTCATAAAAATAGATGGGATTACATGTTTTCAAATCACCCCAGTGGGGAAGATAGAATACAGCAACAAATCTCTTTATTTTTTGATAACGACCAGATAGTTGGTATCCAAGGGGATTTCAGGCCAAGTGCTGTTCCCGTAATTAAATCTTCTAATGAATCAAACGTCGATGTTCCCAAACGTGATCTTGAAAAAACATTATGGGAAATAATTTCCGGCACCATCGGCGCTGATAAAACCGAGGCTAAGCCTAAGCCCGCTAAAAACGAATTAGAAACTGATGGATTACCACTTTGAGCGGCAATCCATTCAGGCAATAGTAGCAATTGATTCTTTAACTCAATTAAACTACTGCTTATTCTTTTATAGCTCTTTGCCGCCTGGCCTCTTTGGGATCATGAATTAAAGGCCGATAGATTTCTATTCTATCGGCCTGCTTCACTAATTGTTCAACTTGACAGACATTACCAAAAATCCCAACCTTTAAATCAGTTACATCTATTTCCGGAAAAGAACTCAACAAACCTGATTTGTATATCGCCTGTTCAACAGTAGTGCCTACCGGTATTTGTAATGCGACAAGTTCTTGTCGCTCAAGGTTAGCGTAAGCTACTTCTATATCAATCAAAGTTTCAACCATATACTTGCTTGGCTCGAGCCGAAAATGAACTCACCATGGTATTGCATATTTGATTAAAAACAGCGCCAAATGCCAAACTGGCTAACACGCCTGACATTTCAAATTCTAAATCTAACGAGATCTTACTGGCATCTTCACGCAGGGGCATAAAATTCCAAACACCTTCCAGATAAGAAAAAGGCCCGTTAAGTAAAGAAACTGTTATCTTACCACCCTTATCAATCCGGTTCCGTGTAGAAAATGATTTTTTAAAACCACCTTTGGCAATATCCAATTCAGCTTCAACAATATCATCCTCACGTTTGATAATTCTACTCCCACTGCACCAAGGCAAAAATTGAGGGTAATCTTCAATATCATTAACCAAATCAAACATCTGCTGGGCAGAAAACTTAACCAATGCGCTTTTTTGAACAATGGTCATTAGAAGATTCCAATAACATGAAGAAATACAAAAAACACAGCTGAAGGTGCAACATAACAAATCAAAATTTTCCACCTAAGATAGTCTACTTCGTTAGGCATGCTTAATTCTTGTTCGCTGTGTTGTCGTTTCATAATCCAACCCGCAAACACCGCAATACAAAAACCGCCAATAGGCAGCATTAAATTAGCCGTTAAGTAATCCAACAATTGAAAAATAGTTCTATCAAAAAGTTTAACATTGGACCAGACATTAAAAGAAAACACCGTCCCCAACCCCAACAACCAAGTTACTAAACCCGACCAGACACACGCTTTAAAACGGCTATATCCTCTATTTTCAACCAACCATGCGACAGCAGGCTCAATTAATGAAATTGACGAGGTTAAGGCTGCAATGACAAGCATGACAAAAAATAATATACCCATCAACCAACCGCCAGTCATGCTACCAAAAGCAATAGGCAAGGTTTGGAAAATAAGTCCTGGACCAGCATCTGGATGGAGGTTATGACTAAAAACAATTGGAAATATAACAATACCTGCCATTAAAGCTACTAGTGTATCTGCACCTGCAATTAACAATGCGGTTTTGGCTATTGATATATTTTTAGGCAAATAAGAACCATAAACCATAATGGCACCCATACCTAAACTCAAGGTGAAAAAGGCATGTCCCATAGCCGTTAATATCGAACTTCCGGTTAGTTTACTAAAATCAGGCAGTAATAAAAAATGCAGTCCTTGATAATAACTATCCATCTTCATCACATAAGCAACCAACAAAAACATCAAGATAAACAAACTTGGCATTAAATACTGGACCGCTTTTTCCAGCCCGTTATTAACTCCACGCACCACAATCATCATGGTCGCCAGCATAAAAATGGTATGCCAAAAAATCAACTGCACCGGACTGGCAACAAAATCATCAAAAATTGTTTTTATGGCAGTCGCATTCGCATCAAAAAAACTGCCTGTAAACGCTTTTACAACGTAAGCTGATGCCCATCCAGCAATTACGCTGTAATATGACAAGATCAACAAACCTGCAACAACACCCATCCAACCTAAGTAATGCCAGTTTTTATCAGCCCCCGCTTCTTCCGTCAAAAGCTCCATCGTCTCGATAGGATTTCTGTGGCCGCGTCGTCCAAGCATGATTTCAGCGACCATGATAGGAACTCCGATAAGCAAGACGCAAAGGAGATAAACAAGTACAAATGCTCCGCCACCGTTTTCTCCAGTAATATAAGGAAATTTCCATATATTACCTAATCCAACTGCAGAACCTGTTGCCGCCAAAATAAATGTAAAACGTGATGACCATTCACTATGAGTCGATTTATTTATATTCATCATTCTTGAGCGCCCATTAAAAACTCACCTTATTAGTAATATCGAGTAAAATAACAAAATAATTACTTTTAGTCAGTTTTAAAATCAAAAACCAGCTTACTATGGCCGAGAAAACGCCCAAAAAAAATAAATCTACTCAAAATGCAACGATTGCTGTCAATCGCCAAGCCAAACATGAATACTTCATTGAGGAGCGCTTTGAAGCAGGAATTGTACTAGAAGGTTGGGAAGTTAAAAGCCTCAGGGAGGGTCGCGTTCAACTTAAAGAAAGTTATGTTTTATTAAGACGTGGTGAGGCTTGGCTTTCTGGCGCACATATATCAGCATTACTTTCAGCATCTACTCATATTAAACCTGATGCCATACGTTCCAAAAAACTATTATTGAATCGCCACGAACTTAATAAGTTGATTGGCTCTGTCGAACGTAAAGGCTACACTCTAATCCCTCTTTCAATGTATTGGAAAAATGGACGTGCTAAGCTCGAAATTGGTCTGGCAAAAGGCAAGCAATTACATGATAAACGTGCCACATCAAAAGACCGTGATTGGCAACGAGAAAAAGGTCGAATTTTGAAAAAAGGTTAAAATCTGACCATTCAGAAACTTCTTTTTAAAAAGTTCTGAATCAATCTTATTTACGTTCTATTACAATTGATATAACACATCTA
>CAJAHC010000342.1 GCA_903939355.1 uncultured Methylococcaceae bacterium
ATTCTGGTAATTTATAGTTTGAACAATTTTAATAGGCGAATAATTAATGGCTACTCTTGCTTTACCCAATTCTTTAGAAGATGCTTTAGGCAGAAATCCTATTGAGTTTCCATTTGGTTTTTATATCGAAGACACTCACAAGGGTAGTGTGGGAGGTGGTTTCTTTTGGTTTAAGACAGAAAAGGAACGACAACATGCCATACAAAATGATCTGATAGATATGTTTTCTGAAGGCTCTAATGATGATATAAAAGCTGTTAAAGCTGAAATTGCTGATCTTATAGAACAAATAACACCACAGGCTGACAATGGTGATTATTTACTGAATAATCTGAATATATTGCTAAGGGAAATTGAATTAAGACTCCAGTTTATAGGATCTTTTGAAGAGCTTTGTAAAAACAAGAATGAGTGGTCAAAGTATTTCCGTGAAGCGTATCGTGAAGAGTGCTTTGAAGATATAGAAGATATTTCTTCCAAGAAGTTACAGAGTTCAATAAAAAAGCATGAGCAAGAGGATTTTGCAGAGTTTGTTGCTGAGTATTTAATTTAGATGTCCCTCATTTAGTTCAGCATCATAGACGCTGAAAAAATTCTGCCGCCTAAAGCTAACTTTTAGCCAGTTACATTCTTAAATACTTAGATTCAACTCATAAGTGCAATTCATTTTAACGTGATTGAAAGAGGTTAGCTGATATAGTTCAGGGCTTTTTCAATCCGACCAAAGATGAGGAAGCTTATGAAAGGTTATAAACAGCTAACCCAGATACAAAGATACCAGATTGAGTCATTAAAGAAAGCAGAGATGTTTCAAAAAGACATAGCAGTGATTATAGGCATATCAGCCTCAGCGCTTAGTAGAGAGCTGAGTCGCAATACGGGAAAGCGTGGCTATAGACCTCATCAGGCTAATATTAAGGCACTCAGCCGTAGGAAGAATGCTGTCAAGGCAGTGAAAATGACATTGGAAGTTTGCAGCTTGATAGAAGAAAAAGTCCAATTAGATTACAGTCCTGAGCAAGTTTCAGGTTGGTTAAGTACAGAGAAGGACATTAAAATCAGCCACGAACGGATATACCAACATGTTTGGACGGATAAACGCCAGGGTGGCGAGCTGTATAAACACTTACGCCATAGTCATAAAAAACGCAAAAAGCAATACGCATCAAAGGATAAGCGCGGACAGATTAGGAACAGAGTCAGTATTGATGAGCGACCTGAGGTTGTCGGACAAAAAGTGCGGATCGGGGATTGGGAAATAGATACGGTGATTGGCAAAAATCACCAAGGTGCATTAGTGACTATAGTAGAGCGGGTATCTAAGTTCACTTTGATTAAGAAAGTTGATAGTAAGCATGCGGAAGTGGTCACACAAGCTACAGTGATGCTGTTGAAGCCCTATCTGGACAAGGTGTTGACCATCACAGCTGATAATGGCAAAGAGTTCGCAGGTCACGAAAGCATTGCAAAGCAATTGAATGCAGCGGTATATTTTGCGCACCCATACTCTTCATGGGAGCGAGGGCTGAACGAAAACACCAATGGTTTGATCAGACAATACTTTACCAAAGGCAGTAGTTTTCAACATATAACTGAGAGTCAAGTAGAGGATGTCATGCAAAAACTTAATCACAGACCACGAAAAACGCTAAACTACAAAACACCCCATGCGGTATTTTTTGGCGTCGACAAACGACAAGCCGCGTGAATACTAGAATTGCACTTCAGAGTTGAATTCGCCTTATGTTAATCCGTGCCATTTTTGCTTTTTTAATGCTGCCTGTAATAGTTACAGGGATCATTCCTTTTATACTTTATCAATACGACCCATACAAAAGCGATGGAAGTTTATATGGACTGATTTTTCTTGCGCTAGGATTAAATCTCTTGCTTTGGTGCGTCAAAGACTTTTATATCGCTGGTAAAGGTACCCTAGCACCATGGGACCCACCAAAGTTGATCGTCACAAGTGGCTTATACAAATATGTAAGAAACCCTATGTATATCAGTGTATTCTTTATACTTATGGGTTGGATGATCCTTAGCG
>CAJAHC010000343.1 GCA_903939355.1 uncultured Methylococcaceae bacterium
CTCTCCGGAACCAAAACTAACTCCGACAGACATTCCTTCAGGAAAGTTGTGAATGGTAATGGCAATAACGAAAAGCCATATTTTTTTAAATGAAAGTAACTTATCCGCTGATACTGTCTCAAAATTTACATGGGGCAATTGACGATCTGCATAATGGAGAAATCCAGCGCCAATCATCATCCCTATCGAAACAATATAGATGCCATTTCCCGGCCAGATTAAATTACCATAAACCATCCCAGGCACTAGTAGAGAAAATGCAGTGGCTGCTAACATAACGCCAGCTGCAGCACCTAACATACTATTGAATAAATTCCGCGAAATGTTCTTGAAAAACAGTGCCGGAAGAGCCCCTACACCGGTAGCCAAACCGGCTAAAATACTGGCAAAGAAACCAACAACAACAATCTTACCGAAAATAATATATAAAAGACTAAAAACAACCAACTGCGACAATAAAAACAGTCCGATCAGTGTTGCCCATCGCTTTATAAGGCTCATGGCCATTAGCTTTTGATAGTATTCGCTATCTTTGGCCTGATCCAGCTTTATTTCATAATAATGCTGCAAATTTGATAATGTTCTGGTGGTTATTGTCATTATTACTTACCTATATCTCAGCAGTTTTTAATATTGCTTGGCATTATAGCTAAATGGTAATTTTTATGTGGTTAATATATCAACCGTTTAAATGAGAATTCTCTCTCCACCACTAACCAATGTTGATAAGACGTTTAACCATTTATTAGAGACCAATAATATCTTCATGCTAAGTTTTTTAACTCTGACTGATGTCAGTAATAAATTGTTTAACCTGCACGAAATCAAACGGCCACCCCAAGTCTTTATTAGTTTCGGGATGATATAAAACAGGTATGCGAATAGCGTATCGCGCTTGGAACTGTTCTTGCTCCGCAACATCAATCAATTCAATTGTCACCGCAACATTGTTTAACAAGCATTCCGCAATAATTTGTTCAGCCAATTCACAAAGATGACAACCAGACGTGCTCATTAATTGCAGTCGAATCATTGAAAATCTCAATCAATTTAAATATTTTCTTAATGATGTAAATGTGCAGCGAGCCAACGCTCAGCCACTGCATCTGCAATACCTTTTCTTCTGGCATAATCTTGCAATTGATCCTTATCTATTTTACCAACATTAAAATATTGTGCTTCCGGGTGCGAAAAATACCAACCACTGACTGCTGACGCAGGATACATGGCATAATTTTCCGTAAGTTCAATACTGGTATTTTTAGTAACATTTAGCAATTCAAACAATTTTTCTTTTTCAGTATGGTCAGGACAAGCGGGATAGCCAGGCGCGGGACGTATTCCTTGATATGCTTCGTTTATTAACTGATGCTCATCATAAGTTTCTTCTTCGGCATAACCCCAATAATCTTTTCTGACCTTTTGATGCAGATATTCTGCAAACGCTTCTGCTAATCTATCTGCCAACGCTTTAAGCATAATAGAACTATAGTCATCGTGATCTTGTTCAAATTGCCGCAACTTTTCTTCTATACCAATTCCTGTTGTGACAGCAAAGGCACCAAGATAATCGACTTTACCACTAGCAATGGGGGCGATAAAATCAGACAGGCAATAGTTGGGGCGCCCGGGCGCTTTGATATTTTGTTGCCGTAAATGATGCAGAGTGTCCAAGCGCTGCTCACGAGTGTCATCAACGTACACGATAACATCATCACCATCGCTATTTGCCGGAAAAAAACCAACTACGGCTCTTGCAGTTAACCACCGCTCACTAACGATTTTGGCTAACATGGCTTGTGCATCACTGAACAATGACCTGGCTTCAACTCCAACAACACTATCATCTAATATTTTGGGATAACTACCAGCCATTTCCCAAGTTTGAAAAAAGGGCGTCCAATCAATATAAGGCACCAAAATAGCCAATGAAAAACTATCAATAACTTTAATGCCTAAAAACTTAGGTTTAACAGATTCATAATTACCCCAATTAAATTTGTTTCCCCTTGCGTCAGCTAATGAATGTTGCTTGGTTTTAGCTTCCCGACCCTTATGCCTATCCCTAACTTCCTCATATTCAGCTCGTACGCTCTGCACAAAGTCATCTTTTAGCTCGGTACTTAATAAATTACTAGCTACTCCAACACCACGTGAAGCATCTGTAACGTATATAGTTGCTCCTTTATAGTGTGGCTCTATCTTTACCGCTGTATGAGCACGAGATGTAGTAGCTCCACCAATCATTAAAGGAATAGTAAAACCTTGACGTTGCATTTCTTTGGCGACGTGCACCATTTCATCCAGCGAGGGCGTAATCAAACCACTTAAGCCAATAATATCGACATTTTCCAGGCGCGCCGTTTGCAAAATCTTTTCAGCAGACACCATAACGCCAAGATCAACCACATCGTAATTATTACACTGCAATACTACGCCTACGATATTTTTACCGATATCATGAACATCACCTTTTACAGTTGCCATCAGGATTTTACCGTTGGTTTGCCTCTCACCACTGGCCTTATCGGCCTCCATAAAAGGCATTAAATAGGCAACTGCTTTTTTCATAACCCTGGCTGATTTAACTACTTGTGGCAAGAACATTTTTCCTGCTCCAAATAAATCACCCACCACATTCATGCCATCCATTAAGGCGCCTTCTATAACATGTAAAGGCCTTTCCGCTTCCAATCTGGCTTGCTCAGTATCTTCGTCAATATACTCAGTAATTCCTTTAACCAGTGCATGCTCTAAGCGCTTGCTAACCGGCCATTCACGCCACTCCAGATTTTCCTGTTTAACTTCACTACTACTGCCATCTCCACGGTATTTAGCGGCCAATTCCAGCAATTTATCAGTACCACTTCCATCGTGACGGTTTAATACTACATCTTCAACGGCATCACGCAAATCTTCAGGAATATCGGCATAAATAGCCAACTGACCGGCATTAACAATTCCCATGGACATACCCGCTTGAATGGCATGGTACAAAAACACTGCATGTATGGCTTCACGTACCGGATTATTGCCGCGAAACGAAAAAGAAACATTAGAAACTCCGCCAGAAATCAGTGCATAAGGTAATGTCTTCTTAATCTCACGGGTCGCTTCAATAAAATCGAGACCGTAATTATTATGCTCATCTATACCGGTGGCAACGGCAAAAATATTGGGATCAAAGATAATATCTTCCGGAGGAAAACCGACGTGTTCGGTAAGAATTTTATAAGCTCGCTGACAGATTTCAACTTTCCTAGCTTTAGTATCTGCCTGCCCTTCTTCATCAAAGGCCATAACAATAACTGCTGCACCGTAGCGATAAACGAGTTTGGCATGTTTTATAAAAGCTTCTTCGCCCTCTTTAAGAGAAATAGAATTAACTACCCCTTTACCCTGGATACATTTAAGTCCTGCTTCCAATATATCCCATTTTGAAGAATCCAACATAATAGGCACTTTGGCTATATCGGGCTCTGCAGCAATCAGCATCAAAAAGCGCACCATTGCCTCTTTTGACTCCAACATGCCTTCGTCCATGTTAATGTCAATAATCTGCGCACCATTTTCAACCTGTTGCTTAGCCACATCTAGTGCAGCTTCAAAATCGCCTTCTATAATAAGTCGTTTGAATGCAGCAGAACCAGTGACATTAGTCCGCTCACCCACATTAACAAATAAACTTTCAGCGCCAATAGACATTGGTTCAAGACCCGCCAATCGACATTTTTTTTCAATAACAGGAATAATCCGTGGAGGGTAATTTTGTACCACATCGGAAATAGCTTTAATAGTCGCAGGTGAGGTACCGCAGCAACCACCAATAATATTTAAATAGCCATTTTTAGCCCAGTCGCCCAATTCTTGCGCCATAGCTTCGGGCGTTTCGTCATACTCCCCAAACTCATTGGGCAGCCCTGCATTAGGGTGAGCTGAGACATAGGTATCGGCAATGCCTGATAATTCGGCGATGTATTGACGCAACTCAATTGCGCCCAATGCACAGTTGAAACCAACGGATATAGGATCTACATGTTTTAACGAATTCCAAAATGCAGCCACAGTCTGTCCGGATAAAGTTCTCCCTGATGCGTCAGTTATCGTCCCAGAAATCATGACAGGTAATTTATAACCGATTTTTTCGTAAAACTGTTCAACCGCGAAAATTGCAGCTTTGGCATTAAGAGTATCGAAAATAGTCTCAATTAAAATAATATCTGCACCACCCTCGATCAATCCACGAGTCGCTTCTGTATATGCCTCAACTAATTCATCAAAAGATATATTACGAAAACCAGGATCATTTACATCCGGAGACATTGAAGCCGTGCGCGCAGTTGGCCCTAAAACTCCGGCTACAAAACGTGGTTTTTGAGGGGTTCTTTCTGTGTATTTATCAGCTACTTCTTTAGCGATACTTGCTGCTTCAAAGTTAGAATAACGCAG
>CAJAHC010000344.1 GCA_903939355.1 uncultured Methylococcaceae bacterium
CCGGATTGGCTGCATCGACAAAGACCTTGAGCTCAACCTTTTCTTCCGGCGTCCCGCCGGTGATCTCGCAAACCCCGTTGCGCAGTTTCAGTTCCTGACGGAAGGGCATTCCCGCCTTGAACGGATTCGGCGATAACGAGATCCGGACCTTGCCAGCCTTGCAAAGCTGCGAAATCTCGCTGAACGAGTCATTCCGGCTGAGCTACCTGGGCGAAACTACAAAAGACGATCATTAGACTTTATTACGTAGCGCTAGTCAATAAGAAATGTAAATTTATTCCAGTATATTTTCTATAAAAGGCTTCATTTCTTTGATAAACGAGTTGAGAAATATTTCAAAGGATTTAGACCATTGATAAAATCCCATTTTGACCGTAAGCCGTCAGTAGATTTACAAATTTAGCCAATTATTTAATTGGGAGTTACGTTTTAGGGTAATCGTTAGCTATTTAGTACGTATTGTTTACTTTTAAGGTGAGTAGACAGCTTTTGAATTAATGCGTTATTTCTGAGTTGTCCCTATAAACGATTTGGCTTTAAAGTGTGATAATATTTTACATTAAAGTAATTTCACAGAAGGCAGGCATGAAAGCAAATATCGGTTTAATCGGTTTGGCAGTAATGGGGCAAAATCTGGTTCTTAATATGAATGACAATGGTTTTAAAGTCGCGGTTTATAATCGCACTACCAGTACGGTTGATGAGTTTTTAGACGGCCCGGCAAAAGATACGTTGGTTGTTGGTACGCATTCGCTTGAAGCCTTAGTTGGCAGTCTTGCGAGCCCCCGCATTGTCATGTTGATGGTTAAGGCGGGTGAGGTTGTCGATCAGTATATAGATAAGTTAGTGCCACTGTTATCAGATGGCGATATTATTGTTGATGGCGGCAATTCTTTATTTACAGATACTAATCGACGTACAGCAGCACTAAAAGCAATAAATATTAATTATATCGGTACTGGTGTGTCTGGGGGTGAAGAAGGTGCAAGGCGTGGGCCTTCAATCATGCCGGGCGGCAATAAAGCGGCATGGCCCATGGTTAAGCCTATTTTTCAGGCTATTAGCGCTCATGTTGATGGAGATCCATGTTGTGAATGGGTTGGTGATAATGGTGCCGGTCATTATGTTAAGATGGTTCATAATGGCATTGAATATGGTGATATGCAACTGATCTGCGAAGCCTATCAATTGTTATCTGAAGGCTTAGGTCTAAGTGCGGATGAAATGCATGCGATCTTTTCCGAATGGAATAAAGGAGAGCTAAGCTCGTATTTAATTGAAATTACTGCTGCTATATTGGCGTATAAAGATGAAGATGGACTGCCTTTGGTGGATAAGATTCTTGATACTGCTGGTCAAAAAGGCACTGGTAAATGGACCGGAATTAATGCGCTGGACTTGGGAATTCCTTTAACATTAATAGGTGAGTCGGTATTTGCACGCTGCTTGTCAGCGCAAAAATCAGAAAGAGTCATGGCTGCTCAAGTATTGCCTAAACGTACAAAAAACTTTTCTGGTGATAAAAAGGCGATGATAGAAGCAGTTCGTGATGCTTTATACGCCGCCAAGATTATTTCTTACGCGCAAGGCTTTCGCTTAATGCGAGAGGCTTCAAAGGAATATAATTTATCACTTAATTATGGCGAAATTGCCTTGATGTGGCGAGGTGGATGTATTATTCGGAGTCAATTTTTAAATGATATCAAGCAAGCATATACAGGTAATCCGGAATTGGAAAATCTCCTGTTGGCTGATTTTTTTGTAGATGCCATTAAGCAAGCTGATGCAGGCTGGCGTAAAGCTGTCGTATTAGGCATTGAATTGGGTATTCCAACTCCGGCATTTTCATCTGCTCTGGCTTATTATGACGGTTATCGTACGGAACGATTGCCAGCCAATTTATTACAGGCACAAAGAGATTATTTTGGCGCTCATACGTATGAGCGCATCGATAAACCAAGGGGCGAGTTTTTTCATACTGATTGGACGGGGCGAGGCGGTAAGACAGCTTCCTCTACTTATACTGTTTAACTAACCAAATATCATATTTACTGAGTTTTTATGAACGCTGATCCTTGTACATACGTTATTTTTGGTTCTACTGGCAATCTTTCAAGAATTAAATTAATGCCAGCCCTTTATCATCTTGATGTGGCTAATCAATTACCTAATGGAACCCGTATTTTAGCGATAGGTCGTAGAGCTTGGGATCAGCAGAAATGGCTCAGTGAAGTCAGGGATATGGTTGTAGCAAAAACAAAAGACGAATTTGATGACTTGGTTTTTCAACGCTTCAGTGAGCGCCTGCAATATCATCAAGGCGATATAGGGGAGTCACAATGTTATGCACAACTCGCCGAATTACTTAATGAGAAAAATAACTTTCCTAAAAACATCGCTTTTTATTTGTCTATAAGTCCTGTCGACTTTGGTACGGTCATGGAAATGTTGAGTAATAATCACTTATTTAATGAAGATGTTGGTTGGCGACGCGTTATTATTGAAAAACCTTTCGGGTATGATCTAGACAGTGCAGAAGCTTTACAAAAACGCATCAGTCATTATTTAAGAGAAGAACAAATTTACCGTATAGATCATTATCTAGGTAAAGGTATGGTGCAAAATGTTTTGGTATTTCGTTTTGCTAATGTCATGCTCGAACCCATATGGAATCGTAATTATATTGATCACATTCAAATCACCCATTCTGAAGAACTTGGCATAGAGGGGCGTGGTGATTACTATAATAGTGCTGGCGCCATGCGGGACATGTTGCAAAGTCATTTGCTTCAATTATTAGCTTTAGTGACAATGGAGCCTCCCGCATCAATGGAAGCGGAGTCTTTGAGAGATGAAAAAGTTAAGATTCTAAAATCTATTCGTCCGATTCCTAAAGAAGCAGTGCATGGGCATGCGTTTAGAGGTCAATATGCTCAGGGCCATATTCAAGAAAAAAAAGTTAATGGCTATTTACAGGAAGAAAATATTCCCGCTAATAGCGTGACAGAAACGTATGCATCTATGAAGCTTTACATTGATAATTGGCGTTGGCGCGGTGTGCCAATGTATTTAAGGACTGGTAAGCGCATGGCTAAAGCGCAATCAACTATTTCAATTTGTTTTCGTCATCCGCCATTACAGTTTTTTCGTGATACTAATGTGCATTGTATGAATCAGAATTGGGTTTTGTTGGGGATTCAGCCGGAAGAATGTATTCGTATTGAAATGACTGTAAAAGAGCCAGGTCTGGAGATGCGTACAAGAACTCGTAGTCTTGATGCCAGTTTTAGAAATGAAGATGAAAAAGTCATCGATGCTTATGAAGATTTGTTACAGGATGTTTTGAAAGGTGACCGATCGTTATTTCTTCGTTTTGATGAAGTTGAATATGCATGGCGTATTGTTGATCCTATATTGCAAACTTGGGCTAATGAACGTGACTATATCGCAACCTATCCTGCTGGATCTTGGGGGCCCGAAGACAGTCGACTGTTTGATAAAAGCTCGCAATCCTGGCGCAGTTCACTTACACCAGAGTGCAAATAAATGCAAAATAACTGTCGTTGGCACATACTGGAGACAGCCGATCAGGTCGCCTTGGCGGTATATGATCAAATTCTTGAGGCTGCAGAGTATTCAGTAGCAAGGCATGGTGAGTTTAAGTTAGTACTTGCTGGTGGAAGTACCCCAGAAAAAGTATATCACTTATTAGCCAAATCTGATGTTGATTGGAGTAAGTGGTATATTTATTATGGTGACGAGCGTTGTTTACCAGTAGATCATGTCGATAGAAATAGTTTAATGGCTAATCAATGTTTTTTGGGGAAAGTTGCTATTCCTGCGGAGCATATTTTTACAATTCCAGCTGAATTGGGGCCAGAACTCGGAGCAAAAGAATATCAGAAAATTGTAGCGAATGCTCTTCCATTTGATATGGTTTTACTCGGCATGGGGGAGGATGGACATACTGCGAGTTTGTTTCCGGGGCATCAGCATAGGCAAGATGACTTGGTTAACGCTGTTCATAACTCTCCCAAGCCGCCTTCGGAACGAGTATCAATTAGTGCAGGCGCATTAAGCAATACGTATAATCTTATATTTATGGTAACTGGCACAAACAAACAGGAAGCGGTTAATGCTTGGCGTTCAGGTCAAGATTTACCTGTTGCCAGTATAACCCCGAAAAACGCGATAGATATATATATAGATAGAGAAGCCTATAAGCCATAACAGAGAATCCAAAAATAAAATC
>CAJAHC010000345.1 GCA_903939355.1 uncultured Methylococcaceae bacterium
CTTGCTCTTTAATAAGTTTAACGACTTCTAATTTAAACGTGGTATCAAATACTCTACGTTCTTTATTCATGATGATTTCCCCGTTTTGATTGATTGAGTATATCAACCTATCTGGGTGTCTGTTTTTATTAGACCACTACATTCTATTAGAACCAACTTCGCCATGAGGCCAAATTGTCTCAGGGGGCCTGCCATCAGTATCCTCAAAAAAAATTCGGAAGTAGACACTCCATCCTCCTTTGGTTTTTACGAAATCAATTCGCTCCGACTCATTTTTAACCTTCTCTAAACCCCATTGCCACCTACTATCTGACCCGTCAGGATTCTTTGGCAACACATCAGTCCCATCTGGAGCAATAATCGGGAAATACATAGAGGGTCTTTTTTCTCTGTGCCCATCTGCTCCCATTGCTCTCAGTGGCTTTAAATAATAGATGCGGCCAGCACTATCTTTTTTATTGTAATGTGCGGGAATATCTAATTGCTTTAGTCGATTGAGGGTCACTATGTCAACATTCTTAGCCCACACTAAAACATGGTCGTGTCTTGTGGAGAAGTACTTGGCATCCGATCTTGGACTATCTGCTTTTTCCCAAATGACATCAGCCACAAAGTTGTTCCTTCCAAACAACTCATCACACAATACTTTCAAATAATGCGCTTCATTATCATCAATCGTGATCCATAAAGAACCGTCATCGGATAGTAAGGAACGGATAATCTCCAGCCGGTCGCGCATCAGCGATAGCCAGATTGAATGCTCCAAGCCGTCGTCATAGTGGGTAAAGGCACTGCCGGTATTGTACGGAGGATCAATAAACACACACTTTACTTTGCCTGCATAGGCTTGTTCCAAGGCTTTTAACGCCAACAGGTTGTCGCCAAAAATCAACTTGTTATCAAACTGGTCATTATCACTGAGACGATGCTTTGCGTGATACGACAAGCTTGGGTCTTCCAATAATATTCTCGGCTCCAGTTTAGGCCGCTTATCCTTGCCTATCCAAGTCAGTTCAAGTTTGGTTTTACTCATGCCTTATGCTCGTGTTTTTAGTTTTAGCTTGTCAATTACTTATAATCAAACGATAATTAAATCGGATTAGGGATACTTGGTCGGCAAAAAGCCTCGATGGAGTCATCGGGGCTTTTTGTTTTATCATCAGATCGATTGTGTATTTGTCTTTTCTAGCGGTTCAATACCCGTTAAATGCACCCGATATTTAATTTCCCTATTAAGCCAAAAGTTAACGGTCGAACCCAAAACTTGTTCTAATCTTAATGCGGTATCTTCTGTTAACGAAACTTTACCTTCAATGAGTAGCTTAAGTTGCTTTAGGGTATAACCTAATTTTTGTGCAAGCTCTACTTGTGTCCAAGCTTTTTCATTCATTAAGTCTAAAATTGTTTCGCCTGGAGGAGATACCCAGTCTGGTAGGAAGGTAGCACTATTCATAGTCATGATAAATCTACGGCGTACAATGTCTGATTTCGCACCTACCTCTACTTTCATTAGGATAACTGTGCAATACGCCAAATAGATGTGGCTAATTTAGCTAATATATTCTGGCGCGCGGCTATACGCGCAGGCGTCCAATCCGTATTGTCTTCTGCTATTTTTCTAGTCAACTCAAACTGACTTTCTGCGAGTACCGGTTTTTTAATATCGAAGCCGTCATTGCCAAGGTTCTTATTCGATTTTTTTGCAAGCAACGTCATGTTACCCAATCTATAAACCATTGCATCGGCTTCTTCATCAGTAAAAGCGTCCCAACCCGCCTCAGGATTTTGAGGAAGCACATGCTCAATGTTGAAACTGTCACTCTCAAAATCATAATCATTGCTGCTGGCTTGCTTTTCCAATGCGCAAAAAATATAGCGCACAATACGCAAATTGCGCGAGTTTGTCGTACGGATTGTTTTTTCAGAAAAAGCGACTCTAAAGGTGTCATCGTTTGGATAAACGGCTTTTAGTCCTTCAAGTGCCGCGTTGACTGTCAGAATTTCACCGTTAGCTATTTTTTGTGCCACCGCATAATAAACCCGCTCTTGTTCGTTGGTTGGCTGACTACCAATGACGTTGTAGCGAAATGAAATCATGAGACAACTCCTTAGCAAACTGGCAAAGTCAGCGTTTGGTAATTGCCTATAAGCTGCAAAAAGCAATGGAAAGGGCTGTCTTACACTAAACATACGCAAGTTTTGTGCATAACCCTTTAAATCTGGATGCCACTGAGATACTTCTGGATGGGTAAGCGCTAAATAAGTATCCATATCTTCTTCCATATCGCGCAGTAATTGAAATACTGCCTCACGATGGGTTACTTTAGCGCGAATGGTTTTAAATAACTCAGACTGCCGGAAACGTAATCAGGGATTCCACGCCACCCAGGCTTTCGGCGAAAAGAAACACTTTGAC
>CAJAHC010000346.1 GCA_903939355.1 uncultured Methylococcaceae bacterium
ACCCATGACCTGACGTGAAATTTAAATATTACCTACATCTTTAGAAGAAATATCTTCAGCTATAAGATAGAGTGGTCGCTGTTTTACCTCATTAAAAATTTGGCCTATATATTCTCCAAGAATTCCAATTGAGAGTAATTGAATGCCCGAAAAAAACATAATAGCAACTGTTAAAGTGGGCCATCCGCCCACAGGATTTCCATGAATAATAGTTTCAATGGCCACATACAACCCATAAGTTACAGCCAAACCAGAAATTAAGATGCCAGAAGCGATCCAAAACTGAAGTGGGATAGTGCTAAAAGAGGCCAAACCTGAAAGCGCAAGCCGAGTAAGCCTGCGCAAACCAAAGCTTGAATTACCAGACTTGCGCTCATTTGGTTCAAATGGTATTGCAATCGATTTAAAGCCAACCCAGGCATATAAGCCCTTCATAAAGCGGTTTTTTTCAGGAAGTTGTTTGAGTGCATCTGCAACTCGCCGATCAAGCCATCTAAAATCACCAGCATTTACAGGGATAATAACTTCTGAAGAATTCATTAGGGAATAAAAGAGTCGAGTACCAATTTTTTTCCACCAAGACTCTTTTGTCCTGTTTACGATTACACCATATACCATTTCGTAACCATTTTTCCAGAGTAATTCCATTTCTTTAATTTTATCTAATGGATGCTGAAAATCTGCATCGATAAGAAGAACAGCATCACCATCGGCATGATTAATACCTGCCATTAATGCCGATTCTTTACCGAAATTTCGAGAAAATTCAATGTAATGTATATGACCAGCAGGCAATATAGAAAGTGCAACATCTCTTGTATCGTCGTTACTGCCATCGTTAATTATTAGTATTTCAAAATTAAGAGTTAATTCTTGGATCCTAATTTTAAGTTGCTCAATAAATTGAGAAAGGTGCTTCCCTTCATTAAAGCAAGGAATGACAATGCTTAATTTATAGGGGTGTGAACGATCGTTCTTGGTCGCCATCTATTTTTTTAATTGGTATTGTTTTTTTATAAGGTAGATGGGACGCTGCTTAGATTCAAAATAAATTCGACCAATGTATTCACCAATAATGCCAAGACTCATTAATTGCAGACTGCCAAAAAATAGCATTACAACTAATAAAGATGCATATCCTGGTAAATCGATGCCAAAAATCCAAGTGCGAATGATAATAAAGGTAGCATAAAAAATAGCAAATACCGAGCCAAATAGACCAATATAAGTCCATACCTTTAAGGGTACAAGGCTAAAACTAGTAATGCCTTCAATTGCAAAATTCCATAGCCGCCACCCTGAAAATTTAGTTGTCCCAGTTGAGCGGGCATTCCGCACATAGTCAACAGTTACAGATTTAAAACCAACCCAAGTAAAAAGACCCTTCATAAACCGTTGGCGCTCGGGAAGTTTTTTTAGAGCATCTACTACAACACGATCCATAAGGCGAAAATCTCCTACATCTTCTGGAATTTGTAAATTCGACACCACATTATGTAAGCGATAAAAAAGTTGCGCGGTTTTGCGCTTAGCAAAAGAGTCAGTAGAGCGATCTATTCTCTTCGCTAAAACGACTTCATACCCTTGTTGCCATGCAAGAAGCATTTTTCCTATCAAGGCAGGTGGATCTTGTAAATCAGCATCAATGGGTATAATGCAATTCCCTTTGGCTTCATCAATTCCAGCAGTCATGGCTGCTTCTTTACCAAAATTACGTGATAACTCGATAATTCTAAAACGGTGATCATGATGAGCTACTGCAATTAAATTGCTTAGCGTATTATCTGTGCTTCCATCGTCAATGCAAATGATCTCAAAGTCATATTCTGGAAGAGAATTCAAGACATTAGTGATGGCCTCTTTAAATTTCAATACGCCAAGTCCTTCGTTATAGAAGGGGGAGATGATTGATACCAAGGGCCGCAATTGCATAAAATCGAAAATTGTCTGTGATTGAGTTGGGCGGTAGTTGAGGGAAAAGGAAATTTATCTAAGATTTTGTATTTTAAGCATATTTCCTTTAAATTAGCATAAGTTTCATGATAATGGCAATGTGAATACTCAAAAACCAACTTATTACCTTATCAATTTACTCCCTATTTTTTTGGGAATAGCAGCCTTTTTTTTGGTTGCGGGACCAAAAATTCTTGATGTTGGTAATCTTATTTGGCTTGGTGGTGATCTTGATCCAGCTCAGCATTATCTTGGTTGGGCTCTCTATAGAAATAGCCCATGGAGTTTCCCGTTAGGGTTAAATCCTAATAATGGCATTGATTTTAGTAATGCGATTGTTTTTTCCGACTCTATACCGTTATTAGCTATTTTATTTAAGAGCTTTTCAGTCTTTTTACCTCCTACATTTCAATACTTTGGTTTGTGGACTTTAGTTTGTTTTATTCTACAAGCGTGGTTTTCTTGGAAGTTAATTGGGCTTCTTTCAAGCTCGGTTATTATCCGCTTATGCGGATGCAGTATTTTTATCTTTTCTCCACCAATGTTAATGCGAGTGGGGTTATGGACATCGCTTGCAAGCCACTTTTTAATTCTGGCTGCTCTTTATCTTAACTTC
>CAJAHC010000347.1 GCA_903939355.1 uncultured Methylococcaceae bacterium
GGCTGCCGCGATTCGTCCTCGTCACCTCGTTTCGACCCGACAAGGGGTCGAAACATAGGTTCCAAATGACTTGACGCCGTTTCGTAAAGCCTGCATTTTCACTACGCTACGCTTCGTCAAAACACATGCCCTAGGGCTATAGAGAATTAATATGTTTCATCATTGCATCAATATACTAAAAAGAACTATCAAATCGTTATTGCGACAAGTTGGCTTATGGGTACTACGCAAACAACAGTTTAAACAGTTAGTAATAAATGTTTTAGGTTACATGCCCAGACTAAGTTACCGCTTAAGACGGATTTTGATTCCGACAACAAGTGGTTCTTTTAATGATCGTATTATTAGCTACACAGCTTCAGACTTGTCGCCGCGTGCTATGAAAATATATATCGAACTCAAACAAACCCTCGCTACGGAAAAAAAGTAATGCGTATGGTAATTGATCTGCAGGGTTGCCAAACAGATAGCCGTTTTCGTGGGATTGGCCGTTGTTCATTTTCCCTTACCCAAGCTATCGTTAAAAATGCCGAAGCGCATGAAATCTGGTTGGTTCTTAACGCCGCTTTTACTGAAAGTATTAGCTATCTTCGGCAAGCCTTTGATGGCCTCATTCCACCGCAACGTATCCGTGTCTTTAATGTACCTACGCCATTAGCAGGAGGTAACCCGCTTAATACTTGGAGTGCTCAAGCGGCAGAAAAAATTCGCGAACAATTTATTGAACAGTTTCAACCGGATATTGTATTAATCACCAGTTTATTTGAGGAAGCTCATGATGATGCGATAAGTTCTGTACCTGCTAATTACGGCAACGTTAAGGTCGCTGTGGTTTTTCATGATTTAATACCTTTAATGAATCCTGAAGTTTATCTATCAGATCCCAATATAAAAAACCATTATGAACGTAAGATTCAATGGTTGAAAAACACTAACTTGCTGTTGGCTGTTTCCGAGTATACACGGTCAGAAGCTATTAGAGTACTTGGTTTCAATTCAGACCAGCTTGTAACCATTTGGAACGCAGTAGATAGCTACTTTAAGCAGACTAACCAATCCTTGCAGCAGAGTGCAAAACTTTGTGAACGTTACGGTATCACACGGAAAATGGTTATGTGCACACTTGCCGGAGGCTTTGATCCACACAAAAATATTGTTGGCTTACTCACTGCATACAGCTTGCTTCCTGTCGAACTGAGGCAAGAGTATCAATTGGTGCTCGTCAGTAAAATATCGGATGACGTTCGTAGTAAACTAGATTTGCAGAGCAAACAACTAGGGTTAACAGAAAACGACCTAGTGTTGACGGGCTATGTTGAAGATGAAGATCTAGTTTCTCTTTATAATGAAGCTACGTTGTTTGTTTACCCCTCAATGTATGAGGGCTTTGGCTTACCAGCACTGGAGGCTATGAAGTGCGGTTTACCGGTGATTGGCTCCAATACAACTAGCATACCTGAAGTAATTGGATTAGAGGATGCCTTATTTGATCCGACCTCACCGCATTCGATCATGGAAAAAATGGCTTATACCTTGCGCAATGCCTCATTCCGCAAACAATTGAGTGTACATGGACTGAATCAAGCTAAGAAACTTTCCTGGGACGAGTCGGCAAAAAGAGCTTTACGGGCAATTGAAACTCTAGTTCCGGAAAAGGCTGAAGACGTTTCTGAGAAGTTGCTAAGCAGCCAAACTTTAGTTCAGGCTATTGCAGATATTCGTCATGCCGGCACACCCAGTGATAACGATCTGGTTCAAGTTGCTTATTGTATCGCTAATAATCAAGTCAGAACTGCCAACAAGCAACTGTTCCTAGATATATCAGTATTAGTACAACATGACGCCAAGTCAGGTATTCCACGTGTAAGCCGGAGCATATTACTCGAGCTACTTTTGCGTCCTCCACAGAATATTGATGTGCGACCTATCTATTTTGATAATGTATATTATCGTTATGCCAATGCTTTTGCTACGTCAGTTTTTACCGATTATACCTATGCTAATGTTAACGATGACATCGTTGAATTTTGTCCAGAAGATAGTTACCTATCGATTGACCTAAATGCCCATTTTACAAGCGCGATATACGATTTGTTTTTGTCTTTAAAAAATCGTGGGATACATTTTTATTTTATGATACATGATATTTTATTGGTAGGACGGCATGACTGGAATACAAAGGAAATAAATGCAGTTTTTGACGTGTGGTTACATAGCATAACGGAAGTAGCCACTGGCTTAATTTGTCCAACCCAAACTGTCGTAAATGAAGTGCAATCATGGTTGATTGATAATTCACCGCAAAACATAACCAAATTGTGGATACGCAGTTCCCATCATGGTGCAGATATTAAAAATAGCCTACCTAGCGCTGGCATGCCAGATAATGCTACTTTTACACTGAAGCATTTGCGAAGCAAAAACAGTTTCTTAATGGTAGGCACAGTCGAGCCGCGTAAAGCGCATGCGCAGACACTGGCTGCTTTTGAACTGCTCTGGCAGCAAGGAATAGACATCAATCTGGTCATAGTCGGGAAACAGGGCTGGATGGTCGATGATTTAGCAAAAAAGATACGCAAACACACGGAATTAAATCAGCGTTTGTTCTGGCTGGAAGGCATCAGCGATGAGTTTTTAGAGCACGTCTATCAGCACTGCACTTGTCTTATCGCACCTAGCGAGGGCGAAGGCTTCGGCCTGCCGCTGATTGAAGCGGCCCAACATAAATTGCCGATTATAGCCCGAGATATTCCAGTGTTCAGGGAAGTCGCTATCAACTACGCCTACTATTTTAGTGGCTTATCGCCATTAGACTTGGCTAATGCTGTACAAAAATGGCTGATGATGCATAACAAAGGTATGGCTCCGCAGTCTATAGACATGCCTTATCTTACTTGGCAGGAAAGCGCTCAGCAACTTATTGAATGCATCGGTTTAAGCACAACAAATCAGCATACGACTAAAAAAGAAGCATAAAGGTGCAGTTATTTTGTACTGCAACCTTTAAAATACCTTTTAGCTATTGTTGGACTAATTAAAGGTTCATTGTGCAAAAGTGTCACATTAAAATATGACAAAAAAAATAAAAATTAACTTTACTGATTTTTGGGGTGGTTTTGATAAAACAAATAACTATTTTTATAATCTATTAAAAAATGAGTTTGATGTGGAGATATCAAAAAATCCTGATTATATTTTCTTTTCAGTATTTGGAAACCAACATAAGCAATTTAAATGTAAAAAGATATTTTACACTGGTGAAAATTTTGCACCACCTCTTGATTATTGCGATTGGTCATTTTCATTTGATTATTTAGATGATGTAAGAAATTATAGATTTCCCATTTATTTACTTGACGATATTTATTACCAACTACAAAGAGAAAAAGTTATAGAGAAATCTATGGCAAGTCGTAAGTTTTGTAATTTTGTTGCGTCAAATGGTGGCTGTCAAGAAAGAAATGATTTTGTAAGTCAGCTTTCTAAATATAAGAAAGTAGATAGTGGGGGGCGATGGATGAATAATATTGGATATGCTGTTTCTGATAAAAGGAAATTTCAATCTGAGTATAAGTTTTCGATTGCATTTGAGAATAATACTTATAGGCATCAACATCCTGGCTATACCACTGAAAAGATTGTGGACCCAATGACTGTAAATAGTATTCCTTTGTATTGGGGTAATCCATTGATAAATAGAGAGTTTAACACTAAATCATTTGTTAACTTTTATGACTTCCACTCCAAAGTGGATATGATCGA
Organism: uncultured Methylococcaceae bacterium; assembly: GCA_903939355.1. Taxonomy (GTDB): domain Bacteria; phylum Pseudomonadota; class Gammaproteobacteria; order Methylococcales; family Methylomonadaceae; genus Methylobacter_C. The sequence continues at coordinate 3,763 of CAJAHC010000347.1, forward strand.
TCATATCATTGAGTTAGATAAAAATGATGATAAATATTTGGAAATGTTAAAAAACCCGTGGTTTTCAGAATTTAATATACTTGAAGATAATAAAGTTGAGAACATAAAGTCATTTTTATATAAAATTTTTAATTAAAAAGCCTGAGTGCCCCATTAAAATCAAGCATAATAAGGAAATAATTTAACAACTAGAACTGGATTTTACTTTCCAAGAAGCCTCCCAGTCTTTGGCATGTCAGGCTCCGCTTTCAATTTTGGTCATTATAGCAGTTTTATTTTTAGCAAAGTTAGACGAACCATAATGTATGTAAGGAATCGAATAGCTAATAATCGCACTCTAAAATGTAAAAAACCCATTGTATTATTAAAAAATTTATATATTTCTATAAAGCGCCATTCTGTGAAATTTCTGGTGGTATGAAATGGGTAAAAATAAGGTTCATGTTTCACTAAATATTCCTCTGTCGTGAAATATGACTCATTTGGCAATATCAATCCTTGTTTGGTAGATTTTAACAAAACACTTAGTATTGATTGATCATTTCTATGAGCAACTGCAGGTTTTATAACAGTTCCATTGAATGCTAATATCCCATTATTATAAAGACACGCTGAACACCATTCATCAATAATACGTCTTGAAAGGTCATTATTAGATATAATAATGACCGAAGCAGAAATTTGTATATCATCCTCAACATGAACCGGATTATAACTAAAAAAACTATAAACCTTATTATGTGTATATTTTTTTTCTAGTTGACCATTCTCAAATACAACTATACCTTTTTCCTTAGACAAGTTAATATATTCGATGAGTTTTTCAATTGCGCGTGAGGTATAACTAACCTCGCATCCAACATCTAAATAAACCAATATATCATTTTCTTTCAGCTCTCTTAATTCATTTTGTATAATTAAAGGCTTCCAAATCCAGGCACCAAATCCTACGATATGATTTTTAACAAAAAGTGATTCATAACTAGGATATATTTCATACAATTTTATTTCATCATATATGGTGAGTTTATTATCCCACCTCATCTTTAATAAATTACGCGCTAACCTAGCTGCTGCCTGCATATATTTCTTATGACCAAATGCAGCTGTAATATAATTTACGCTATTAGTTCCAGTCAAAATCAATTCCTCATAAATTTCTAAAAACTTTAAAATACATACTTACTAGGCTTAAGCAGAAAAAACTAGCCGTTTGTCTCAATACTAAATTAAGACATATTTTATCAGTTAACTTCGAGGGCATGATGAAATCTACCGATGCCCCACAGAACCTGGTACTAGTCGGTGGGACGGGGACCTGCAAAACGCATCTAGGCTACTGCACTTGGGGTTTCTGGTGTCCAGCATCACAGTAGACGAGTGCGCTTTTACTCCACCGTTGAATTAGTCAATAGCCTGGAACAGGAGAAAGCGACTGGCAAACAAGGGCAATTGGCGCTTAGTCTGATTCAGATGGATTTGGTTATCTTGGACGAATTGGGTTATCTGCCCTTTTCACAGGTTGGTGGCGCACTGCTATTTCATTTACTCTCAAAGCTCTATGATCGAACCAGCGTCATTATCACGACCAATTTGACGTTTGCAGAATGGAGTAACGTGTTTATCGACGCCAAACTGACCACCGAGCTATTGGCTCCCCTGACTCATTATTGTCATTTTATCAAAACGGGTAATGAATCATTCGGGTTTAAGCAAAGCCGTGCAACGGCAAAAGAACACATCATGTCCAGGGAATTGTCTTTACGAGGGTCGCTAATATCAGAAAAAGCAAAGGTTGATACCGATGTATAGGATGAATAATTCTTTATTTCAAAATGACAGTTCAATATTAAATGGGAGGGAAAACTAACTCAGTCTGGTCGACTATTTCAATGCTGTAGAGTAGGCTATACAGCAATTGTCCCTGGTCAATTTTCAATCGGTACCAACAAACCAGAAATCAGAAATCAGAAATCAGAAGAGCAACTCTCATTTTATTTTATGAACATAATAGAAAATATTACTGTGACATGAATATTCTCCCAGTAAAAAACTATGCTTGCATGTCAAGCATGGATTGTATTTAATTTACTCTTTTACTAATTTTGTCAGAAAATTAAGAATATTATCTTCATTTGATTTTTCAAGATCATTCATTAAAGACAAATAATTCTGACTTAAAAAAATATACTCCCATATTTCTTTATAATTATCTTGTACAAATTTAATTTTATCTATGATGGAATTATAATCTGAAAATATAATGAACTCATTATAGGGCACAGTGTTTCTCAATGGGACATCCTCACTAATAATGATGACGCCATTTAAAAGAGCAGGTAGGATTCTCAGTTCTTCGAGTGTGTGGTGATGTAATGTTTGCCTAATATTTAGCAAAATTTTTGTATTTAAATATAATTCACGTAGTTCATTTTTTTCAAAACAGTTTCTGATGTTCGTAGATAAGATATTGTTTTCGAGTAGCTGATCTAAAAATTTTCTTCGTTTAGGTTCATCTGGATTACCAAATAGTGTAATGCATGGGTATTTTTTTTCTTCTTCATATTTTAATACGGTTAAATCGTAAATCATTGGAGCAATATAAATAACCTTGTCTAAGTATGAATTAAATAACCCAGATTGTTTTATGTTATTTATATTTGGAAGGCTGTATTCGACTACAATATCCAAGTTTTTAAGATAATCATAGTTTGCTATTCTAACTAAATAAAAATCATCATCAAATCTTATATTTCCTTTCGGAGATCCAATGGAATCTCTGCCGCCAGGCTTAACTAATGTATGCTCGTGTTGGGTATCAATTATTAAAGTTGGTGCATTGTTGGAAAAATCAAAACTATAATTTCCAAAGATAAAATTATAATGAAAGTCTAATTTACTTGCGGCGCTTTTAAATAATTTAATAAAATAAAGATAATATTCTCTAATTACAACATCATGATTTTCGTTGTATGCAAAATTGCAATATGCATTATCTAATTTTATTTCCGTTTTTTGCTGTACCCTTTTCGTAAAATATGTGTTGACTGTATAACTGCTGACAAATTCGCTTTTCAGCGGAGTAATAATCTCTCGTAGGCGATAGCTTAGGCCGGGTATGAAATTAATAAACATGATTACCAATCTCTTTAATTTTTGCCTGTGCAACACCCATAAGCCAACTTGTCGCAGTAGTGATTTGATAATTCTTTTAAATGTATTGATATAATCATGCAACAAATTAAACACCGATGTCTTAGTTGGAATTAACTTTCTTTCTTTAGCTCAGTGCAATTCTTTTTTGACCTTTCGAAGCGGCGCTGTTAGCCGCCAAGACAGAGTATATTGCATAGTATTAAGGGTATTTTTAGCTTGTCGCGTGTGATCCGTTATAAAATCATCAAATACATTTGGCTGCGTTAAAAAAATGCCTTAATTTCGCAATGTTCGTGCGTAATATAGTATCTTAACGTAGCGTGTATTAAGGAAAAAATCTCATGAACTAACCTGGCAAATTCTCTTGCCCAATGATTAGCATCTCAACAGGCTTCCATATGAATTACGATGGCTGGATAGGTAGCAAAAAACATCTGTAATTCTACGCGGTTAAGTTTCTTTTTCATTGTTTTCCATCGGAATGCAATGAAAATTAATGAAAACATTCTTTGCGATATCTAGATCAACAATGCTATTACTCATGTCGGATTCCTCATTATGTCGTTAATAGGATCAAATGTATTTTATGCCGTCCTGGGACAAAAGAGGAGTCCATATCATCATGTAGTGAATGCAGGCTTAACGAAACGACGTCAATTCATTGCGTAGCCATGCCCATCCTTATTGGGTGTGGCGAACGTAGCAGGACGAATCGGGGCAACAGAAAGTATTGTCGGTCGTGTAATTTTTTGCTAATTTTTTACGAAGCCCGGAAAAATCTAGATCCTTTTTTATTATTCTGCAACCAATTATATACGTCAAGATTAACACCCTCTCTTTTTTGGCGCATAGAACCATCCTCAAAATTAGAATTAAAATTTACATTAACATAACCAGCCTTATATCCTTTTTTGGCGCCTCTCCAGTTAAAGTCATGATCATCATTACCCAGGAAAAAATCTTTTTCATTTAAAAACCCAATAACGCTGATAACTTTTTTACTTGTCATCCAAGGCCCCCTATTATTCGTATCTGTAGTGTACGAAAAACAATCTAAAATAACTTTGTTATCAAAAGCGTCCATACCACCACGCCCGATAATATAACCAAAAGAAAAGATGTCTTTGAATTTTAAATTACCAAATAAAAATGCAATTATTTTTTGCCGTAAAGAGAACATATATGCCCACGAATGACCACATCGACCACTCACCGAGCAGAACTCATTAGCTTCTAATGAATCAATAAGTTTTCGATCAAAACCTATATCATTTAAAAAAATATCACTCTGTAATTCGCAAATATAGTATCCAGAAGATATCTCCAAGCCAACACAATCACAAGCTGTTTCGTATATAGGAAATTTTGTCCTTAATATTGTGTAGGGATAATTGCACTTAGATAATAAATTTAATGCAACTGTTGAAGTTTCATCTATTGAACCATCGTCGATTAATATTATTTCAGCAGTTACAGTAATACAAGAAAGTAAACATCTCAATTGTTGCTCAATTATCTCTGCTTTATTAAAGGCGGGAATAATGATCGACAGTTCTACGCTAAAATTATCTTGCTCACGCCAGTTCTCTCCAATTAATTCAAAACCTGAAAACCATGGATTATATCCAGAACGATTACTTAATAATTGTAGCAATTTCTTACTTTTATTTTCCATTCTCCACTCCTAAAAGATCATCATAATTAACGATCTTTGAATCAACTCATAAGTGCAATTAATTTTAAGCAGTTTTGTGATGCATTTTTTTGCACTGTAACTTTGAAACCGCCATTGCTCTCTAATTATTACTAAAGTTTCGGAGTTCGTTTTGCATAGCAGTCGCTCATTCCTGATGTCTAAGGCTTCTAGCCCTAGCGTCAAGTTGTAGAACTTGCAAAAACCAGCATTCTATTTGGGCATCAATGACATTCATCACGATGGTAACTGCATCACCTATTACCGATTTCAAGCCATCCACCAAAGCCCCGCTAATGGCATTCACCTTAACTGAAGCACTACAACTTCGCGGTCATCTCGCTAGAACAAATCCCTTAACTCGCCTAAAAATCTGACTCAACAACATGCCAGTTATTGAGTCAGGAATAGACTCATTTGAGGTGCCTGCCACCCCGATAATCCAGGGCGTCAGCGGCAGGAGATTCCACCGCCAACCTTCAGCCAACGCTGAATGTATTGCTCTTGCCAATACAATTTCAAAAATCATATGGGCTGAATCATTTATCTCCTCAGCCCGCGGCAACAAGTACTTCTCAATGAATGGCGCCGTGGCACAAAACACCCTGGAGTCTGACATAGAGAGGTTTGATTGCAGATCACAATAAACATCTGCCAAAGTCGACTCGGACAACTCTTGGATCAACTGTTGATTATTTCTAACAAACAACCTGCCAGTAACCTTTAAAATAAGGCTTGCTGATTTAATTATTTCTGATTTCTCAAGCGCATGTTCGATAATTCGCATCTCCCCATACCCTTTTCCAAGATGCGATGAGAAATCCTGTCCGTTAAATGATAAGAACTCAACATTCTTTCCGCTTCGCGCATTCGTCCTTGCAATTTCCTTCAACTCAGCTAAGTCGTATCCAGAGTTTTCACAAAAGACAAGATGCGCGCCACCCGAATGCAGGCACCACTCTTTAAGCGCCCACTTATAATCCGCCAAGCGTACGACCGGATCTAATCGCGCAGTTTTGATGATGGCGCCAGGACTTATACACGCCGTTAATAAAACAACAACATTGCTCGTGGACTTATTGACTTTCGTCATATTCATAATACTTTCGCTTTAGAATAGATAATTCACTTATTTTTCAAACTCACAACCTGTTCAAAATTACCAATTTTTTTGATAACCCCCTCACCTAACTCTATAATCTGTGTACAGTTTTTTATAGTTGTAAGGCGATGTGCAATAATCAAAATAGTAAGGTCTTTGCTTAAACTTTCAATTGATTGCATAACCGCTTGCTCAGTTTCGTTGTCCAAGGCGCTGGTTGCTTCATCAAATATGATAACATCGGCTTGTTTGTATAGAGCACGAGCAATACCTATGCGCTGACGCTGCCCGCCAGATAATCGTACGCCTCGTTCACCTACGTAGGTTTGGTATTTATCGGGCCATTTTTGAATACTTTCTGTAAGTTGTGCTTGTTGGGCCGCTTGCCTGACACGTCTATGATCAATTTGATTTTTTGGCACACCGAAAGCTATGTTTTCTTCAATGGTACTATCGGCCAAAAAAATTGCTTGAGGCACATGCGCAATATGGGCTTGCCATGAGCGCTGATTTACTGATGTGACAATTTCATCATCTATTATCAATACCCCCCCAGTTGGCTGCAGCAACCCCATAACAATATCAAGCAAGGTGCTTTTACCACTGCCTGTAGTACCGATAATAGCGACTCGACTACCTTTAGCTATAGTAAGATTAATCTGTTTTAAAACATAGGGTGTTTGTTGGCTATAGCGAAAATCAAGCTGCTTAAGACTGATGCTATGATTGAAAGGCAACTGTTGCGTCGCTAATTGAAATGCATAGCTAGGTAAAGGTTGATCAAGTAAATCGAGCGTATCTTGTAACGAGGCTTGATTAATACGTATGCTAGTCCATGAACTGTAGGCTTGTTGCAACACCGGTAATGTCCGTTGCGCACATAGTGCTAAGGCACCCAACATAGGAATAGACTTAATTAGGCCTCCAGCTTCCTGGGCAATCGAATAAGCCAAGACAACAATAAGGATCATGCCAAAGGCTTCTATTCCATAACGGGGACTTTGGCTTAAAAACATACAGTTACCTTGGGCTCGACGTAATGGTGCATCAGTATCTCGGTAAATCTGGCAGTAAGTATCTTGACTACCGTCGATTAACACGTCACGAATACCCCCCAAACCTTCTTGCAACGATTTGATAATATTGTTAGATTGACTGGCGATGCGTTGACCATGAATCAACAATTGTTTTCGGGTTAAATAAATGATGCTCCCGTATATAATCCCCAATCCACCAAAAACAAATAACGCGATGGTTGGATTTAATGCCAATAGGGATATTATAACGGTGACTAAGATAAGAGTAGAGCTAATCATCGTTAATGCTGGCATGATGATGCCATTAATAACATCATTAGCCTTGGATAAAATAGCGTTGATAATCGCACTGCTATTTCTTGCGCAGTGTACTTCATATGGCTGATATAGTGTTCGACGATAGATATTGACACTAAGGTCTGCTCCAGTTACAAACGATAAGCGAGTGCTGTACCAAAGTAAAATTAAGCGCATTGCTGCGGCCAACAAAATTGCCACTATAAAAACAAAAGTGAAAGCAAATAGTAACTGCGTAAGATCTGTTAGATTTAGTACCTGTAAAAAAAGCTGGGTAAAAGGAAGTTTAAAAAATTGTTCTGGTGCCGTTAACATGCCAAGAAACGGCAATATTGCACCAATACTTACTATTTCTGCAAATGAGGTCAACAACATCAACACCAACAATATTCCAAACTGCACTCTACGACGAGGACTAATGTGATGCCATAATCGGCTTAAAAGTTGCCAAATTGATTGTTTGATTTGCATAAAATTAATTGCCTAGTAGTTATTTTTTAAGAATCTATTTAATGTTAATATTTAATTACTATGTTGTCGTATCTAATGACAGCTATTCTAACCTGACATATAGGTATTGCCTGTAACTAATGAGAAGTTACGCTTATAAAAAAGTCCTCGACCATCGCGCCGATGTGAGATGACCAGCCAACAGTTTCAAAGTGGGCGAATGAGCATCCATTTAACCTAGAACACCTTTGTCATTAGCCAGACTTGTTATCACTATAGCTCCAGAGAATACTCTGATAGCTGATTAGTTAGTGCGTCTTATGCATAACCAACATAACTGAGGTTTTGGACTTTAGTTCTTATTTTTACGTAATGTGAAAGGTTTTAAGTGAAACCATCAGCGGGTCTATCGTATATAACGAGAGTTAGAACTCAACCTTCGCATCAAGCCTCTTAAGCGCTTAATACATGAAAAGCCTCTGCCATTAGCAGTTACTGAGGGTATCAACGATACGTGGGCCATCGGCTTGATGCATGACCAATTACACAATGGCAGATCCATTTGATTGTTTAACGTGGTTAATGACTTTAATCGCGAGACCTTAGTCATTTATATTGAGTTTGATTTTTCGATGCCAACAGTAAGGATTGTCCGTTGGTTAAATCAAAACATTGAGTGGCATGGCACCCTCTCAAAATATTTTGTGATAATGGCCATTAGCTAATCGGCAGTTTACTCATACAATGGATACAAAGCATCACATTGAGCTGCCATATATCCAACTAGGCAAGCCGCAACAAAATGTCTACATAGAAAGATACAACAGTACCGTAAGTTAGGATTGGTTGAGTTAATTGAGGCAGTTCAGAATGTTGCTACCA
>CAJAHC010000348.1 GCA_903939355.1 uncultured Methylococcaceae bacterium
ACCAATAAGACTTCAATAAATTGGATTAGTTAAATCTATATAAAAAAGAAAGGCTAATCTAGCAACCTCAGTCTAAATAATCATACCTATCTGCCAACAGGCAAATATTTTAATGCTCGAATAGGTTGATGCTTCAGACTATCCTTTTTGTTTCTGAACTGTTGGTATTTGTTGTGATTAATTTTGATTTGCGCCAAATTTGCACAATTTTTTTTACAGGCATAAAGAGCCAAGAAATTATCTAAGCTATCTTTCTGACTATTACCAACCTGCATCGGCTTTTTTCAACACATAAGCAGCTACATTTTCGATATCGGATGTGCTGATAGCACCCGATTTTCCAAAAGCGGGCATAGGTGATTTGCCATTGGTTATCAAATCAACAATAGCCGCAGATGAGTGTCTATTATTTATCTTTAAATCCTCTTGACTTAAAGATTTACCCTCAGCTATATGATTCATGCCCTTAGCATGACAGCCTGTACAATTTGCGGTGAATATTTTTTCACCTTTATCTGCATCTGCAGCCATGGAATAACTGGTAAAGCCAATAAGTGTTAAAGATACTACTGAAATAATTTTTTTCATTTGCTTGTATCCTTCTGAATTTTTGAAAAATTATTTATAACTCCTGTATCAAGTCATAAATTCTAATAGCTTAAAGTTGTTTCAAAATTGTTCAGTACTGACTAATTTCAGTCTATTGAACTAAGAATAATGTGACCTCAGTATCAACTCCAGCCTAAGTACTCATACCCATCTCCCGCAATAGGGTCTGATGGTTTTAATAACTGAGGCTTAGATTTGTCATAAGGAATATAAAAAATATGCTCATCTTCTAAGTTACTTTGTAGAATGGTTATCGATTGCCCATCGGGAACATCATATCCCGCTGTTGCTAAGATTCCTCTAGGATCAGCCAGTAACAGAGCTTTAAAATCCTCATCCGCCCAGCACTTGGCAATGATTTGATGATACACCTCAGAGAACTGGAGCTTGTCGAGCGGGATATAAAAAACACACTCATCTTCTAAGCTACTTTCTACAACAGTTATCGATTGCCCATCTGGAATATTATAGCCCTCTGCTGCTAACATTTTGTTTGGATCAGCCAGTAACATAGCTTTAAAATCTTCATTCTCATAGCTTTTAATTATTACTGGTTGATACACTTCCCAGAGCTGGAGTTTATCGAATGGAATATAAAAAATATGTTCATCTTCTACGCAACTTTCTACAACACTTATCGTTTGCCAATCTGGAACGTTATAGCTCTCTGCTGCTAATGTCGCTCTTGCATCAGTCAATAACGAATTTTTAAAGCTCTCATCACCCCAGCACTTAGTAATTATTTTTTGATATAACGCCGTTTGATCAAATGGTTCTGTCATGCTGACACCTTAAGCTGAAGATTGGACTACTTCTATAGATTTATAATCCCTATCTGAGGACAAGTAAAGTTGATTTTTAACTCAAAATCAAAAAGTTAAATAGTAAAGTTAATCGTAGATTGCTATACACTAAATAGGGCTTCAGCAATTAAATGTTAGATAAATCAGTGCTTCTTCAAAATGTTCCTCAACCTAAAAGCTTTGCCTTCTGGCAAGATATATCCCTCTTCTGCTAATACGAGCTTAGGATCAGCTAACAACTTAGCTTTAAAGTCTGCATTGGCAGAGCATTTAGCTATTATTCTTTGATATAACTCTGTTTGATCAAGTGGTTCTGGCATGAGAACTCCTGAGTCTGGAG
>CAJAHC010000349.1 GCA_903939355.1 uncultured Methylococcaceae bacterium
AACGGCCCGACCCCAACAGCTACACTTTGTAAGCGATTTTTTATTAGTTATTGACCACGGAACATTATGGATAAGCGTTTTCTTGCCATTCCAAAAACCATTCAGTCAATTCGCGCGCATCGCCAAGGCCGTTTAGGCGGCGATCAATGGCATCTTGATTGCCCCATACCACTTCGGACCATTCGCCATCCGCGACACGTGTTTGGATGTCCTTACAGTAAAGTCCTTTATCACGTTGAACGTAGAAGCCGTAAGTGCGGCAAGCCACAGGACGGTGGGCATAAACCCTACAACTCCCCAAAGATTGATCCAACATTGGACAAATGATAGGTCGCGATAACTGACTGGACAATTCAGCAACACCCTTAATAATTTCATGAAGGTGCTCAGGAGCAAGTAAGTGAAGCCCTTCTCGCAAAAAATTCCATTCAGCCATAGTCAGTTGAGGTATCTCAGCAAGCCGCCGGCAACAGTTATCACAACCCACGCGACATGGCCAATCGTTATTATTTTCGCTGATTGATCTGACACGATCATATATATCTGAGTGAAGATGGTTAAGTGTATTAATCGTCATAACAGGTCATTAAAATTTACTTTGGAAAAGTTATTAATGTGGCGATTTATCAAAACGACAGCATACTAACTCTATTAATCATTTTGGTAAAAAAGTAGCTTTTCTGCCATCATGATTTTACTAATCAATTAGCGCTATATCTACTCTTGATATTAATTAGCTGAATGAGTATCTAACCTATTTCATATCGAGCATTACTTTTTAAGCGGGCTTAATCGGTCATTCTACTCCTAGCCCCCATTGTCCTACAAAAAACCGTTCATTTAATGGCGCTCTGGAACGAGTGGCCAATTCATTTTCCTTAAAATCGTCGTCAAGCACTTCCACCTTGTCCTGATAGCCTACTGCTATCATCGACATCGGACTGCAATCGGTTGGAAGATTAAAAACTTCACGGGCTTTGTCAGTATTAAAGCCGCCCATTTGATGAGTACACATTCCTAATGCTGTCGCTTGTAAGCATAAGCTAACACTCGCTGCACCGGTGTCATAAGATGCCCAACGATTCGGTTGTCCGTTATGATTGAAATGATCCATTGCAACCACAAGTATCAATAAGGGTGCATTTTTTGCCCATCGCCTGTTTTTTTCAACGATAACTCCCAATGCAGCTTCCCAACTAATTTTATCTGTGGTTTTATTGCAAACTACAAAACGCCATGGTTGGTCATTAAAACAAGAAGGAGCCCAATGAGCGGCTTCCATTAATGCAAATAAATCATCACGACTTACTTGTTTGTCCGGATTAAAAGCTCTCGGACTCCAGCGTGTCTTAATAATGCCGTGGATTTCTACTTGAGTATCAGCCGGCTTCTGTTGCATGTTTATTTCCTATATCCAATTTGATAAGTCATTACGTTATGGCGGGACTTTGAGATTCGGACAATAGCTGCAGTCATATTCCGAAATTATAATTATGTAAGGAAAAATATATTCTAATCAAGTTAAATTGTTAAACAACGATGAAGGTAATAAAAACCCATTAAATGAATAATAGATAAAAATATTGATCTTAAGTCTTCTACTTCATCAAGCTACAATCGAGACAGTCCTTGAATTGTCACTACAAGACTTCTACATCCACCTTGGTTGCGATGCTCACACAAGTAAATACCTTGCCAAATACCTAAGTTAAGAGCTCCGTTAGTAATTGGTATGCTAACACTGCAACCGAGGAGACAATTCTTTATGTGAGCAGGTATATCGTCATCGCCTTCATAGTCATGCCGATAATATGGGGCTTTTTCAGGTACAAATTTATTGAAGTGACTTTCCAAATCTTGGCGTACTGTCGGATCAGCATTTTCATTAATTGCTAAGGATGCCGATGTATGTTTAATAAAAATGTGCAATAAACCGCAATCGATCGAACTTAATTCTGGGATAGCCTTTAATATTTCATCTGTAATTAGATGAAATCCTCTGTCTTTGGATATAATACAAAAATATATAAAATGATTGTCTTTGTGTTGGCCGCAGGAATGGCAGCTATTGCTGGCGCGCTCTTTGCTTCTTACATTACATTCATTGATCCATCAA
>CAJAHC010000350.1 GCA_903939355.1 uncultured Methylococcaceae bacterium
ACTAGAGCCGCAATAGATACATATGGTATTTATAGTTGTCATGATTGTAAGTCTAGAAAAAGGGTATTGGCGACACTGATAAATTGTACACGCAATTATTCTAATGCATAGGTAACCACTCTACTGAATAGGGAACTTGAGAGCTAATAAAGTTGCATGTTCAGCAATTTTTCATGTGAAACAAATTTTGTCCAGTTACTTATGATTAAGCATCTGGTAGGATTAGCACCTATACATTGCTGAATGTTCCAGTTTTAAAATAATAAAAATAATTTTTACTCAGGACTTGCTACAAGTTCTTAATTAATATTTGTTGGGGTCACTTCATGAATTTAACTGCGATTTCAACCGGACCTGTTTTTGCGAGTCAGAAGCAACTGGAAGAATTACAACACATTAATCTGCAATTAGCCTCTTTGGGGCAGCCAACGTGTGACGTTGAAGGTGATCAACAATATCTTAAGGTAGCAGATAGTTTATTAAAGAATTATTCCCAGCAACGTCGATTACTCTCCAAATACCGTTGTCCAGCAGATCAACGTATTCAGGACTTTCTTAATACTTATCTCCTTGAAAATGCAATTGATACGGTTATAAATTTGCCGGGAGAAACTTTTGTGTTGGATCGTAAAGGGCTGGCAAGAGAGTTGTCATTACCTTTTCATGAAAATGAGTTTCACTCTGGATACATTGATTCGTATCGAATGCGACAAGGGGTTTTACATAACCCACAAAATGATCGCCGTACGACAAAAGGTGTCTTTCATATTGCTGCTGGCGGACTACCAGTGCCGGCAGATAAGAATGAAGTGCCTGTTGCCGCTTATGCGGAATTATTGCGCAGGGCTTTGTTACCCCCAGATGATTTATTGTGTTTACCCTTTACTAGTAAACAAGAGGTTTCGGCAAAACTTTGGTTATCGCTACTGTTAAATCCTGTTGTCGTTCCGGAAATCCAGGGTTTGAGTCCCAAGAGAGTCATGGAAACACGATTTTTTGCCCCTGGTGGTTTAGTTGCGAATTTGGATTTCGTGGAATCTATATTTGGTAATGCCGGTGATCCTTTTCTTCCTGAAAACGATGCGGCATTGAATATTCATGAATGGACGGGGCATACGGGCTGTATTATTCTTGCCCCGCATCTGGTGCTTTGTCGTAAACAGGAAATAGGCTTACCTCATTACAAGGATGCTACCGAACGTCAGCGTAAAGATGGTATGTGCTGGCAACATGAGGATGAGCTATACAATGACGGCAAGCCCTTTAAGCTCGTATGTCGTAATATGGAAGGTGTCATTGTTACACTGATTGCTGATAATTATTTTGGATATAGTAAAAAAGAAATTAAATCTCAGATCAGTTATTCTGCCAATTTGTTTGGAGGTTGTGAAGAAGAGCATTCGGGTGGTGCATTGGCTTTTTCAAGAGCTATTTTGGGAGAAATATATTTACCTCAAGCAATTGATAATGATGAAGCATATTCATTTGATAAAGTTTGCCAGTTGTTAAACTCAACCATAGACTATCAAGAACAAGGCTATGCAATTGATAAAAAAAATCCTGCTATTATTTTTATCCCCGATACGGCGCAAATTAATATTCAGCATTTAAAGATCAGTTGGCTACATAATGGCTTAGAACAATCGAAAAAATTATTGATTAATCATACCTATGTTTATCCTGATGGCTTTAGGGTGCATATGGAGCGACACCCCAATGCCCCAAGTTGGCGATTGGTAGGAACTTACCCTGAGGGCACTTTTTGCCATAAGCCCAGCACGGTATCTGGCGGCGGTAAATCGGAGATATCCAAGTCAATTGCCGGGGCTATTATATCCGGTGCTGTTTTTGTCGATAATTTTGATAAAGATATGAGCATGGTTGCTGATATTTTTGAATATGATTATTCTGCGCGCTTTCGAGATCCGGCTCGTAATGGTAGTGATCAACGCAGTTTACTAAGCAATAAGCGTACACTAGGTTCAGTCATTAAATTATTGACACCCTCTGTTACAGAATATTCTCATGATTATAATCATTGGCTGAAGAAAATCCCCCAGCATATCTTGGCACTGGTGTTGATGATAAAACGCTTTTACAAAGAAGAATGGGAACTGAACTGGCGCGAACATTTCTCAGTTGATCTGGTGAATGGTTTTCCGGGCAATGAATTAAAATTTAACGGACGTAAACTCATCGCTAGTTATTTACGGGTAGGCTTTGATAGTAATGGTGCTTGGCGAGTTTTTAAGTTAAGGCAGGATTTTATGGCCTCGGCTAAAGTTCAGCTTGAAGACGATATCACGTCATCTGTCGTAGTGTCTGCAAGTGCTCTTACAGGTCTTAATCCGGATTATAAAAATCACAGCGTGAAGCTGGTGGATAACTGTGAGCACAGCTTTTTTCAGCGCCCTGATGATGCTGTTAACCGAGGTTCGGATTTACAGACTGAACTGGACTTTTCTGGCACAAATAATTTTATTTCCAATTTTGAACCATTAACACCCAAAGACGCCCGTGAATTGATGGAAGACGTTATTCATTTTGATGAATTCAGTCAGCCAATGCGAGATGTCATTATTCAAGCATCGAAAGGTAAAGAAGGTGAATATTTTGTTTCATCAGCTCACCCACGCATGGTAGATGGCAAACCCAGTCTTAACGTGCGTTATCTGCAATTGCGACCCGATTTGGTTAATCCTGAAATGCGTTATCTTTCAGAAATCTCCACGCGACTTGCACGAGGTCTCAGTTTAGATAAGGCGGTTCATTTTCCTGTTAATGCGGTATTAACAGGCCGACGAAATAATCCACGAGACCTCGCTGCAGGGATTAGACCCTTAGCAATTTATAACCCAATTCATTACCAAGAGTTGCCTGAACTATTTATGGATTTTATTTGTAGTTTAACGGGAAAATCACCGTCGACTACTGGTGCCGGTTCTGAGGGTGCTTTAACTAAAGGACCATTTAATGCGTTGTCCACCACAGCCGATTTAAATACGGCCTTAGTTTCTTTTATATTGTGCGGCTATGATGGCTATTCCACAGCTGCTGGTTACATCGGCGCACAACGTAAGATAGATCATGATATTAGTTTGTTGATTCCTGAAATTTGGTCGCGTTTGCCCGTGCATCAGCGGGATCCTTATTATCTTATCGAACAGGGACAGTTAGAGAAATTGGAAGATTTTGAGTATCAAGGTCAGACAGTTTATGCCAGTAGATTGGGTTATCGGATCACTGAACGTTTCGTCCATACTAACTTTGGTAAAGTTTTTGATTATCCCACGGCAGTGTTTGACGAAGCCATGTTAAAGCCGGAAACACAGGATTTGGATAGTTTTGTTGATGGCGTTAACAATGTTTATGAAGCCCAGCAGCGGGTTGCCCAGCTTTATTTTCAAGATGGATCTATCATGGATGCTTGCCCGCCTTTAAAAGCCCTTATTCATATTATGGCTAACGGTAGCTTTGAAGGTAAATTAATCACTGATCCAGCTATTCGATCCATGTTTACTTATGATTATTTATTGCAAAGTACTTGGTATAAAGAGCGACTAATCATCAAGCAGCAAAGAGACGCTTTGCTTTGGCAACAACATCGTGATTATATTTTGCAACGAATGAGTGAAACTGAAGAGACTGATTCTTTACATCAGATTTTGTCAGATAAATTGGCAGTCTCTGTAAGGATGTTGGATGAGGTTTCAGGCTTGTCTTATTTGGCAGGTTTACAAGGCACGTTGGGCGCAGACTGGATACACCGATCAGATGTGTAAGTATTCCAAACGATGAGTTGCGTACGTCAACAGGGTAATGGTTAGCCAATAAAAGGCTACATTTGAGTTGAAAATAGAAGCTTATATTGTTTTTTGGCAATAATTTTTTAAGGAACTGATTGTGTCTGATTTACAAGTTCCTCCGGTTTTAAAAGCTAGTGCTCTGGCACCTGTGAATCCAGTCATTGAAGATTATATGGGTGGCTTGTTGGCACATCTCGATAACCCTGTGCTTCTGGAAATGGAATTGCTGGCGCAAAAGAATAATTTTCCTATTGTGGGTCGTTTGGTGGGAGTTTTTCTAGAAACGCAGGCGAAAATGATTAATGCCAAGCGAGTTTTTGAATTTGGCAGTGGCTATGGTTATTCGGCTTATTGGTTTGCCAGGGCGGTAGGTTCAACGGGACAAGTATTTTGCAGCGAAGCCGATTTTCTCAATAAAGATAGGGCAGAGACCTATCTTAGCGCTGTTAATTTGTGGGACAGGATTGATTTTAAGGCGGGCATGGCGCAAGCTATTTTTGCCCAAACTGACGGTTTGTTTGATATCTGTTACAACGATGTGGACAAAGGTGATTATCCAGAAATATGGCAATTGGCTAAAGATAGGATTAGTCCGGGAGGGCTCTATATTGCCGATAATGTCCTGTGGCGTGGCCGGGTGGCAGTCAAGCATTCTGCAGATGTCTTTCCCGGTTGGACAGAAGCGATTAGGGAACATAATCAACTGATTTTTAATGATCCTGACTTTGATGCCTTTATTAATCCAACCCGTGATGGTGTTATCGTGGCACGAAGAAAAACAGACTAAGAATAGCAAAAAAGGTGAGTTGTAAATGCAAGTAAGATCAGCCAGTCAGGAACTACATCATGAGATTTTTGGTTCAATTCTTGACAGATCTGAACTGAGTCCCTATTTATTGTTACCCGCGGATAACTATCAAACAGCGCTTAAACAAGCGGCCAAAATGATGAATAATCGGGGCTTTGATGTTACTAAGGATGGTGAGTTGCAATATAGCGAACAGGAAAGAGCCGCTGATTATGTTAACCGAACTTTCCGCTATTTTTTTAACTGGTTATTTCCCTTTGTAAAAACGCAGTTGGAAGGGTTGCAGGCTTTACATTCCGTTAACCTTGAATTATACAGAAATAGTTTGCAGGCCATTGAACGAGTTGAACTGATCTTGAACAATGCTGATTTTCAGGAAGTTGTCCAGCAAGATCCTCGGCATCTTTTTCTCTTAGCCTCTTCAGGTAAATATCCCACAGTATTTCATGGTTATCAAGGTAAGAATAGGGAGATATCGGCTGAATGGCAGAAAACCGCCTGTTCCATGTTAAAAATGGGCTACTTGATAAAATCCATTGAAGAAGAAAGCCAAGACATTAATGATTATTCCCAATTGGGCAGTTTTCTGCAAACCGAAAAGCAAAGCCTTGAAGACCTTTTTAATTACGACTGGGAAAATCCAAAACTAATTCCGGTCAGTGAATCTGCACAAAATGCTTTTGTTAAGGTATCTTCCTTTTTTTATAAACTCAAACAATCCGTAAACTTTGATAAGCAAAATAATTGGTATGTATTCGATAGTGGTGATGGTGTTGTAGTCAATATCATGGAAATAAAAGCCCGCTTAAAGAGTCCGGAAAGCATGGTTACTAAGCTGGGCAAAGATTTGGAAGGCGATGCTTATGACATTAGAGATATTCTAGCGATTACTTTTATCCTGCAAGATAAGGACGATACCTTAAAGTTGTTTCATGCCTTGCAAAAGAAAGGTGTTATTTTGCAAGAAAACACCAATTCTCAATCGATAACGCAAACTCTCTTTGACGCACCGGAAAGCATGATCGAAGCGGTGCGTAGACTCATGGTGAGTCTATCACAAAGTGCCGGAGAGGAAGAAAACTCGACAGAACAAGAACTGCTTGCAAATGCCAAAACATTCTATGAAGCACTGAGTATGAATGCAGAAAAAAACCAGTATTCTTCACTCGGACACCGCAAATTTCAATGCAAGATAAGTTTTTCCTTACCTATTCACAGGGATGCTAAAACCCATAAGATTTTGATTCCCGGAACGGCTATCTATGCACGAAGAAACGAGATTGATAAAAAAACCCAAGAACATACCTTGGGGGTGGAATTACGTATCTCTGACCAAGAGAGTTGGCGTACCTCAGAATACAAAGGCGATTCCCATCATGATGCCTACAAGTTTCGGCAGTTGATAGCCGTGATGAACCGAGTTTTTAAAAATGTTTTTTACATGCCCAAAGAAAGTATTGGTCAGTTAAAAAAAGATCAATCAGTGTTTTTTTCA
Source organism: uncultured Methylococcaceae bacterium (assembly GCA_903939355.1). Taxonomy (GTDB): domain Bacteria; phylum Pseudomonadota; class Gammaproteobacteria; order Methylococcales; family Methylomonadaceae; genus Methylobacter_C. The sequence continues at coordinate 6,110 of CAJAHC010000350.1, forward strand.
TAAGTTAACCTTTATTATCGGTAGGACAAGGTTTTTGGATAAGTAGTATTACAATCTGACTCTATCTATTCGACAAGCAGCGATTTGTAGAAGATAGACCAAATGCAGGACCTATAATCTATGAGCAATATATCCAACAATATAACTTATTGTAATAAAACAAATAAAAATAATAAGACCTTTTACAAAGTCTTTACCACTGTTTTTTATCGTAAAAAAAAATTATTCTTTAAAATTTTCGTGCAAAAACTGTTGATTTTCAGTAAACAATCAATGTAATTTGACCGCATTGATTCGGTAAATTCGACCACAATTCGATGTTATTTAACATCTTCCTACTATATCCATTGCTTGGTTTCGAGGGCTGATGTTTAGTTTATATTTGTTTGATTTTTGGGCCTGGTGACAGTGGTATGCGCTCAGCGAGTGCCGAAAGAATAAAAATGGTGCTTGCGATAATAAATTTAGGATGGGATACTTCCGTTTGATGTGTTGAATTTCCTATAAATATTTAACATTGGAGAGTCAGTAATGCGTTGTATTCGATTGTGGACAGATTCAGAAGGAATTTCACGCTTTGAAGAGGGGAGCATTGTTTTAAAAAATGGTTCTCCAGTCAATCTCCTTTCTGAGAAATTCCCAACCAAGAGTATTTCATTTGCTGAGACTCAGGCTGGTCAGTCGCTTGATTGGCACAACGCACCAACAAAGCAGTTTGTGATCACTCTTCGTGGCACCTTAGATTTTTGGAATAATTTAGATGAGCATTTTGTAATCACTCCTGGAGATATTTTGTTGGCTGAAGATGTTACTGGCTGCGGACATTCATGGAAATTGATTGGCGATGATCCTTGGCGGCGCGTGTATGTCATTTTAGAAACCGATGGCGACTTATCCTTCATTAAAAATGTCAATTGAATAAACAGGCAAATATCACTGAAGTTGATTGCTCAGACAAATGATATCAGGGAGGCCATCAATAAAGCTTGGGCTGTTTAAAGAAAGGATTAAATTGCAGTTGGTGAGACGAGTAGAGCCGGCTGCCAGAGGCGGTGACAGGAAGTTGGCTCATTTTAAAATCAATCGAAGTTGATCCCACTTATTCTCACAGTTAGTTACGAATAATTTTATAGTTTGTTGAGAAGTTGTATTGGCTTCCCGGTTGAATTTCAACAATATCAGTACCTACATTACCGGCTTCGACACAAATAAAATGTTGATAATCATCATCAGTTAGGTCAGGTATCGTTGCAGATGCGTGCGTCCATGGATTCCACACTACTGCAGTTTTATTAGTAGTGGAGGTAATGATGATTTGGCGATTAAAAAAAGTGTCATCAATAATCAACTTTTTTTGTACGTTTTTGTAGATACGATCAATTTTATTTTGAACGGTAATTGCAGTTTTTTGGTACTTTTGAGTACCATTGTCTAATTTGTCCAGATAGCGTGTATCTTCAAAGCCAAAAATTTTAATGTTATGTATTTCACCGATATACAAGTAAGCATGAAGCGCTTGAGTAATGGAAAATTTTTGGTTGCTAGAATTATGCGTAACGAGTTGAAGGGTTAAGGTCTGACTAACTGAAATATCAAGATCAAGAGTAAACGGCTGTTGCCAATATTGTTCACTGTGAAGTGACGCTTTAAATCTTAATTTTATTTTAGTTTCATTTTCTGAAGGGGCTTCAGTTGCTAAAACTGTCCACAAGCCATTACGAACAAAACCATGGTTAGGCCCATCCGGATCGTTGGGGTCTAGCCCAAACCAAGGCCAACAGATAGGAATGCCACCTCTTATTGCTTTTCCGTCGTGGTAATGTGATCGTTGGCTAAGGAATAAAAGATCTTCTGGTTCTTCAATAGGTTGAAATGAGAGAACCTGTGCCGCGTAAAGTGAAACCAAAGCTGTTGCACTGGCATTTTTGATTAAAATAAAGGGAAAGCCACCGCGACCTTTTATAAATTTTAAGTGGTCTGCAATTGCATACTCTTTATTTAATTGGTCAATTGACATGCTAGTTACCTTGAAACTGTTGCTTGATAATTGAGACAAAGAGATGCGACATTATTTTTTGAAAGAGTAATGGTGGGCATTGTGGTTTTAGAGCAAAAATTGATTATTTACACAGTTAGTCGCTGGGGCGCAGTTCATGTTTATAAACGTTTGACAATTTAAATGCTTTTGAATTTATAGGGTTACATTTTCCAGAACTATTACTGATTTGCCATTGGCGATATAGGTGTTTTTGTTAAAGGGGATTTGATCATGTGGCGGGATAATATCGTTGGGTGATTTTAAAGATGTATCAATGGCGACACACCAATGTTTTCCGGTAATGGTAGGTAGTTCTATAGAGACATTATTATCTGACATATTCATACAGATATGAAGGTCGGCTTCATCCTGTTCAATACCCGTTAAGGTAAAGGCTAGAATCTTGGACTCAGGTTCAGACCATAGGGGTTTATTGAGCTCAGTACCGTGCCATGAAATATCCGCTATGTTTCTTTGCTCCGTGACCTTGCCTGTTAAGAAGCGCCGACGCATGATAGAGGGGTGTCTTTTTCTCAAGGCTATCATTTTTCGAACAAAACGTAATACATCAGCATTTTCGTTACACATGTTCCAATCTAACCAACTCAGCTCATTATCCTGACAGTAGCCATTATTATTGCCGCGCTGAGAATGCAATAATTCATCGCCTGCCAGTAACATTGGAACGCCTTGGCTAAGCAATAAAATAGAAAAGACATTTTTAGCCTGTTTTTTTCTTAATTCCAGGATTTTAGTGTTTTTTGTATTACCTTCAGTGCCATAGTTATAGCTAAGATTATTGCCACATCCATCACGGTTATCTTCGCCATTGGCTTCATTATGTTTTTCGTTGTAACTGAATAAATCATTAAGGGTAAAGCCGTCATGACAGGTTACAAAGTTCACACTATTTATAGGTAATCTTCCTTGATGTTCATAAAGGTCGCTACTGCCACTGATACGAGTTGCAAGTTCAGCTAACAGGTTTTTATCACCACGGACAAATTGGCGAATAATATCCCTGTATCGTCCATTCCATTCAGCCCAGCGATAGCCGGGAAAACTACCCAC